>CAYVWW010000113.1:0-4463 GCA_964455605.1 uncultured Actinomycetota bacterium
ATATTATAAATATACGGATAATGAAAGAAGTGAGGGAGAGATGAGTTCTTTAAACTATGATACACCCATATTGCGGGTAGAAAATCTTGATAAATGGTTTGGTAAGGTTCATGCATTAAAAGATTTTAATTTCGATATATATCCCGGTGAAGCTGTTAGTTTAATTGGTGACAATGGAGCTGGTAAGTCAACTTTTGTTAAAATACTTTCCGGCGTGATTTCCCAGACAAAAGGAAAGATTTTTTGGAAAAACGATGAACTTAAGAACAACTCTATTAAAATGGCCAGAAAAGTTGGAATTGAAACCGTTTACCAGGAACAAACCCTTGTTCCAGCATTAAGTATAACTAAAAATATATTTCTGGGAAGGGTAATAACAAAAGATAAATTTTTAAGAATTCTTGATTTAAAAAGGATGGAAGAAAAATCAAAAAAAGTACTCAGGGATTTAGGGTTAAATGTATCTGCAGAGCAGGAAGTCAGATTCTGCTCTGGAGGAGAAAGGCAGGGTGTTGCTGTAGCGCGTGCTCTGTTATTTAAAGCAAAACTAGTTATTTTAGATGAACCAACTCGTGCTATTTCTCCAACAGGTGTTAAAAAGGTTATGGATTTTATCAAAGGCATGAAGGACGAGGGCATAGCAGTTATCCTTATTTCTCATGTATTTTCCCAGGTATTCCCTATTACTGACAGGTTCATAATACTTTCGAGGGGCGAGAAGATACTTGAGAGGAAGCAGGGGGAAACTTCTGTTGACGAGCTAACAGATACCCTGCTTAATATACGTTAGATGCCAGTGTGTCTTAATCTCTCAGGGATATTGAAAGATATAAAGTTATTATCCTAAAAGGGAAATTTAAATTTTTATAGATATACGGCAGAGAGAAATCTTTTATCAAAAGAGATTAATATTTTTAAATTTACGGTTTTTAAATTTTATTCTATAAAATCATATGTGATTTTATAGAATTTAATAGGAAGGAATAGCTATGACGAAGTTCAAATTTAGTGTAGGGCCATGGAATGCTTCGGAAGGCGGAGATAGGTTTGGCCCTTCTGTAAGAGAAAGTATTCCAATTTTTGAGAAAATAAGTAAATTCAAAGAAATAGGAATTGACGCAATGCAGTTTCATGACGATGATGTTATACCAGAGATAAATAATTACTCGGAATCAGATATAATTGATAAAGCAAGGGAATTTAAAGAAAAGATGGATGAAATAGGAATTGCAACAGAATTCATTGCGCCAAGATTATGGGAAGATCCCAGAACAATAGACGGTGCGTTTACTTCAAATAACAAGGGAGACCGCGAGTACGCTAACTGGAGATTAGAAAGATCAGTTGATATTGCGCGTGCGCTCGGCACAAAAAAAATAAACATATGGCCTGCAAGAGAAGGAACAGTTTGCTATGAGAGCAAAGATCCCCTAAAAAGCATCGAGAGAATAGTAAGTGGCATTAACTCAATACTCGAATACGATAAAGAAATCCTTGTTATGATAGAGCATAAGCCTAATGAACCTATTGATAGATCCTTTATACCAACCATCGGGCATTCAATAGCATTATCCTATAAAACAATAGATCCTGACAGAGTAGGTGTAAATCTGGAAACAGCTCACGCTGTTCTATCTGGTCTTGATCCTTCAAATGAAATGGCTATTGCCCTTTTTTTTAGGAAATTGTGGACCGTTCACCTTAATGACCAGAACGGGATAAAATATGATCAGGATAAAGCATTCGGGGTAGAAAATCTGAGGCAAGCTTTCAATCAGGTAAGGATTCTCGTAGAAAATAATTTTGGAAGCAATGGAGAATATATTGGACTAGATGTTCAACCAATGCGTACACAAAAAATAGATGGAATTTATTCAGCAATAGAAAATAGTATTAAAATAGTTAAGATGCTGGAAGAAAAAGTAAGTAAATTTGATTATGAATTCCAGAAAAAGTGTATAAAAGATAGAGATTATGAAGCCCTTGAGCTATACGTAATGAAGCTGCTTTTAAATAACAAATGAATTTTTATTAACAGAAAATACAAATTTTAAAATTAAATACCTGTTAAATAAATTCTTGTAATTGAGCTGTTCTTTACTATAAAATTATTCATTAGGTTACTCTGTAAAAGTGAACAGTCTTAGATGGTTTATAATATGACAGATAAAAAAAGGTATACGATTGCCAGCGTAGGCGAAATATTGTGGGATATGTTCCCCGATGGGAAGAAAATCGGCGGAGCGCCTACTAATTTCGCCTACCATGTTTCCTCACTCGGGCACCGTGGAATCATAGCAAGCCGTATCGGCAAAGACGAAATGGGGGAAGAAATTTTTGACTATCTTAAGAGTTGCGGTCTTTCAACAGAATATATCCAGGTCGACAACATTTATCCGACAGGGACAGTTGATGTAAAAATAGATAATAAAGAATATCCCGAATATATAATCAAGCAGAATGTTGCCTGGGATTTTTTCGAATTCGATAGAAAATGGGAAACCCTTGCAAAAGAAGCTGACGCAATATATTTCTGTACTCTATCCCAGCGTTCACCAAAATCCTATCTGGCTATAAAAGAATTCTTAGACAACACAAGAAAAGATGCAGTCAAAATATTTGATATCAATCTCCGCCAGGACTTTTTCTCCCGTGAGATAATTACCGAATCTCTTGAAAAATCATCCATACTTAAATTAAATGATGAGGAGCTTCCAATATTAATGAAACTTCTCGGCTTACGGGAAAACAAATCTCAGGAGGAAAGCTGCCTGACTTTAATAAAAGAATATAACCTTGACCTTGTATGTGTTACTAAAGGAAAAAATGGAAGTCTCTTAATAACTGAAAAAGAAGTATTCAGACATAATGGCTTTGCTACAAGCGTAGTTGATACTGTAGGCGCCGGAGATGCTTTTACAGCAGCTCTTGTAGTTAAATATCTGGAAGGCAAATCACTCAGCGAATTGAGCGAAGCTGCAAATAAACTTGGCTCATGGGTTTCTTCTCAAATCGGTGGCATGCCGCCTGTAAATAAAGAAATACTTAGCGAGTTATCTAACAAAATCTTACTATGAAATCCCCTATCCCCAATCCCCAATTATATTTAAAAATAAAAATAAATATCCAGAAAATGTAGCAATAAAAAGACACTAAAAACATCCTTGTGCCGTATTCAAAAATATTCCACAATAATTTAATATTGTTTTTAAATAAACAAAAATTTAAATTTGTAAAATTAAATACAATATTATATTATTGTTTATGTATTTACCAGTGAATTAAATAAATAATTACAAGGAAGATATAAATTATGAAAAATAAAAAAAGCGAAAAAATCATCGTTATAATAGGAGATTTAATATCATCCAGCAAAATTAAAGGCAAAGACATACTTATAAAAAAATTAGAAAAAACTATAAAATCTATAAACAGCTCTTATTCAAATGAAGTTTTTTTACCTCTCGAGCTTACGAGAGGAGACGAGGTATCAACTATAATGCTTAGCCCTGAGAAGAGCTTTAAACTTTGCTACTCTATAAATAAAAAAATTTTTCCGGACCTCTTCCGCTTCGTAATAGTAAGCGGAGATATCGATAGCAATATGCTCAGGGAAGCGCAGGGCGTTAACCGGATAACTGGAGAGGTTTTTTATAAGGCTTCAAAAATGCTGTCCGATTCAAAAAAACAAAAATTATACTATAACTTTTCGCTTGACTTTAAATATGATGAATTTAATCAATTTTTAAGCTATACTGCTAATTTCCTGCAGCTTTTATTTAACAAAATGACTTCCAGGCAGAGAGAGGCCGTAAATTTATACGATGAATTGCACAACCAGGATGAAGTTGCCAGAATAATCAATAAAAAACAGCAGGCGGTGTCCTCAAGACTAAAAAGTGCGAATTGGAATTATTTAAAAAATGGTTATAATTTAATAAACCGGATTCTTAAAAACTATAATCATTATCAATAAATTATAAAAAAAGGACTATAAAAACATGGACAGCTCCATACTCCAGCACCTTATAATATTTATTTTTTATATATTCGCCCTCGCCACAAGCGGAATGATAGTAGAGCTCTTTATAGGAATAAATAAAAAAAGAGCATATTCAGAAAATAAAAAAACTGCAGGGAAAGCACCTGTTTTTAACCTGGATACCGGAACAATTATAGGCAAATGCGAAAATATACTTACGCTAACGATGATTTTGCTCGGAGCGTATACAGGATTGGCCTTAATCTTTACTGCCAAATCAATAATCAGAGCTGATTTGATGAAGAAAGATCCTAAATATTACCTTGGAGGAACGCTGGTTAATTTTACTTATTCCATACTTATCGGCCTCGCTATTATTACGATCCTGAAATTTATGGGAATTCCATACAAATTATAAAAAATGCACTCTGATTGCACGGAAAACATATTAAAATTTAAAAATATATTCTTCAGATTTTTA
>CAYVWW010000114.1:0-4433 GCA_964455605.1 uncultured Actinomycetota bacterium
TACATTAATCTCTGTAAAATAACCTATTACATCCCCATGTTCATTCTTTTCCTCAACTAAACCTGGCCTAACAGAATCATTAATAACCCACTTGCGGTTTTCATTACGTACGATAAGACTGAGTTTCTTCAAAGTAGCTAAATACAAACTTAAATTAGATTCACTAATACCCAAGTGATTCATGACTGCACGCCTGACAGTCTTTGAATTAACATTGTGAGACTCCCCATTAGCATCAGCTGCAAGTAAAAATGAAAATACTTCAGCCTCACGTTTTGATAATTGTAATATACCGTTAAGTATATTTACATATTCATTAAATATATTATTCCGCTTTACTATCTTCCGTAGATTCATCTAATTCCCTATAATATTGTTCATCAATTTCTACCTGATCAATATCTACATCTTCAGGAGCTTCAGGTTTATTTTCTAATTCAACTGATGCTGTAGCACTCACCTCATTTAAAAAAATAGTTTTAGCCTCTTTGGCCTTAACATAATGTAAACTCATTGCTGAATTGCAATTAGGACAAATTAAAGTTATTTCATGAAAATTAGTTATTGGTAATATAAACTGTCGCCCTTTTTCATGAGGTTCATCAAAAACCCTTAATTCATGTTTACAATTATGGCACGTCATAGTTAAATAACCTTTAGACCATTCTACTTTTCCTTCATCTGGTACTTCCTCGAAATTTACTTTCGGAAACATATGTACCGGTCTAGGAAAGTCTTCATCTTGTTTTTCTACATCGCCCATATAAACGGTATTTTAATTAATTAATAATTCTCCTTTACTAGCGTTATACGCAACAAAATCCAAAAGGTTACATAAATAATGAAAAAATTTAAAATTGGGTAAAAAAAGTCAGGGAGATGTTCAACCTTATCTTCTAGAACACAACAACCCTGACTTTTTATTATATGGGTATAGTCCCCATTAAGTTATGTTAAAAACTTCTATCCACATAGTTCCTAACAATGTTATGAAATACATTACCACACTTACTACACTTTACTACAAATAACCTAGTATACATATTATACCTAATTGTAAACCAATATTTCCTATGACCAAAATAACACTTGAATCTTTCCCAACTCATTAAGTACTTGTTTGTAAAACATTCCAGTCTTAATATATTACTCCTTAACCCACCCTAGAGTTAATTTTGTAATATCGAATTCCCTACATCCTTCCGACTTAGTCAGGACCTGAACCATACTTCAGTAAACATACACCACCTGATCCAACAACCCTTTTACCTGTTGAAGTCGATGGCCTCTCTTTAGAGATGTTTCTTGTGTATAGTTACACGCCCGTTTATAGTCACTGGGTATTCCCTCTTTTCCGCGTAGGTACTCGCCCTAGGGGTGGTCTTATTTCCCCTCTCGACTGCCATTACCCTTTTGGTAATTCAACTGTTTATACGTAGGTAATAAAAAAAGGTTACATTTTCGTAACCCTTTTTACTTTTGCATGTAATTTTATGCCATTTCCTAATAGCTAAAATGTTCAAATATGTTAACTTAATTTGATAAACTCCACTTCATATTTTCTTAATGTTGACACACCTTTAACTAAATCAAATTCCTTTAAAGCCCCTATTTGGTATACTATAATATCACCAACCTTAAACCTTATTTCATCAGTAGGTGTTTGAAGAACTGTAGCAGTTTGATACCTATAATTAACATCTGCCATTACCTCCTCCATAACCATTTCAGTTTCGTGGTCAACGTCTTCTTCTTTAATATCTGGGTCTTTCGGGTATGTTTTAAATTGTTTCTCTTTGTAAGTCCTTAACTTATCTGAGACAACTAAAACTCGACCATCTAAGGGTGTTAGATAAGCGCATTTATCTATTAACCTCTCTATTTTCTTGTTCATAATTACTTATTAGTTTTAGTTGTTTTACGTTTCTTTGTAACTTTATTTGCTACTATTTGGCCCTCAAGTTTATATACTTTCGTACTTAACTCGGCTACCAATTTTACATTCATTTCATTCAGTTTCTTAAGTTTCTCATTTATTATATACAGGAAAACTAAACCACCTGTTACAACAATTGAATAAACCAATAAACCTATTTCTGTACCTAACATAATATTTATTTTTTGTTTAACTTACGTTTATGTAACCACTTTACAAATTCTTGCAAGCCTACTATCACACCTGCTATGATGAGTGCTGTAGTTAACACAACCCACCATTCATATTTACTTACCATAACCAATTATTAATACTTATTTTCATAATATCATCCCTAGTTGTGTCTAATGGGCACCACTCTGGCCTTTCAACACTTTTAGGTATTATCCTTAAAGGATTCGCTAATTTACACACTTTATACTTCTTTTTAGTCTTCTTATCTGTACCCCTAGCCAAGTATTCACAATCCTTACACGTATGTTCATTTAGTACAATCATGTTTTAATTTTTACAAACCCTTATTATATACTCTGTTAATTTGCTATTACAACTTTCACAATTATAGACAACCCTTTGTACAATACCTTTATCAATATCTATGGCTGCTTCACTTCCACATTTAGGACATGTGCTGATCAATCTAGACTTCCCTTCTGGAAGAAACTTAGGTTTATACGGAGGAACCTTTTCCTTATTTTGGAAATCTATTTCATTTATTATATCAGATAAAAGTTCCTTGCTAAACTTAGATTTGTCCTTACTCATGTTCATTGTGTTTAATTATCTCTTCAACTATATACGTTGAATCCTTTAAATACGTCACCTTAGTTAAAAGGGTTTTACTTAGTTTGTTTACCTCTTTTATTTTCATTAGACCATTTATCATAATTAATTAAAGTTATTATAGTCATTACTGTACTTAACATTCCCATACCATACAAACCAGTAATTATGCTCACGCCTATATATAACATATTACCTGCACAAGAA
This sequence comes from uncultured Actinomycetota bacterium, assembly GCA_964455605.1. Classification (GTDB taxonomy): domain Bacteria; phylum Actinomycetota; class Humimicrobiia; order Humimicrobiales; family Humimicrobiaceae; genus JAQVEM01. Next base: position 2,927 of record CAYVWW010000114.1, read on the forward strand.
AACAACCACCCTAACTTTTTCTTTTTACCTATCAGGACATACCCTGTTATTAAACTACTTGCTGCTATATAATCAAATATCATACCATACCCCATTTACCTTTTTCCCGTATTTCCTTAACAACTTTTTACTCCCAGCTACATCTTCTAATTTCATACCCACTGGGAGTTTAGTAATATCAACAACCCAGTAAAACTTACGTTTTTTGAAACACTTTATTACGTTACGCATTAATTTCATTTTCATATCTACGTTTGTTACGATCATTTCCCCCATTGTAAAGTAATAACCTATTTCATCTTCACTATCCAACATACTTTTTTACTTTTTCCTTTAGCACTTTGTCAAATTCTTCAAGTCCTGTTTTACCAACAATTGGACCATCTTTACCTATTTGATATAAGCCTGGACTTATTTCCACGATTGCTAATTCTTCTGCTGCCTTTATTAAAGCCTTGTGAAACTCTAACATTCCTATATGATCTGTTTTATATATTATGTTTCTTGCCATGCTCAGTTTAACGCATATACCCCAAAAAGGTTACATAAAACTCGTCTTTTTTTATAAAAATCCTCATTTTAGTACATTACGAGTAAAACTCTTTAGTTACATTTTTAATCACTTTTTTTACCAAATAAGGCCTTTTTTATCAAATTTTTCATTTCCTCAGTTTGTAATACTCTCCTTATAGTTCGTTGAAATACTTTAACTTTTTTATATTTTTCCCTATTAAAGATACCCCACCAAAACATCTTTATTTTAAATTCTAGTCTATTCATGCCCTTGTATACGTATGTATTACATATTATGTTACAAAATTTTTTACTAAATTTTTTTCGACGTATCTCTGATCGCGTATAGGAGTAAATATTGGAACACCCCTAGGGTATGAAATATCTGCACATGCAAGTACGACCTAATCAAAATACCCCCTACCGCAAGGGGTTGGAAAAGTACCCCGTAGGTATCAAATGTTAAACTAATACTAAAGTAAAATGGAAAACGTATCAAAAAATCCGGAAGCTGAAGAACGTGGTGTAAACGTCATTAGGGAATTCGCAGTTGTAGTTGCAGCAGCCCGAATAACACTATCGGGCAATCATATTCATGCAAAAGGTATCGACAAAGATCTAAATGTGATCGATGCTTACAAAAAGATAACTGGTAACAAAACATATGACATGCCAGAGAAAAACGACAAGTTGGCATGCTACCAGTTCTATAACAAGAAAGGTGAACTCAGAACGTTCTTCAATTAATAGGCGGGGTGTAACACCCCGTTTTTAATGGATCGCTCGATTGCCTACCTTCTAAAGAAACCTAATCAGTCTACACCCTACCGACACGGGTACGTAAGTATGAGATGTAGGTTAAATAAGTATCAACACCGCATTATTAAGCTTGATTGAATTTGTGATTTCTCAAGTAAATTGGACACTATAATAGCTAATAATCATGAAAACAGCAGAAGAATTAGACAAAACAAAAGTGTATAAAAGCCCATCA
>CAYVWW010000115.1:0-4403 GCA_964455605.1 uncultured Actinomycetota bacterium
AAACTAACTGGAGGTTTTTAATGATTGAAGATTATAAATTGAAGCTTGATAAATTGTTAAAAAAACTTGTTTTTTTAAAAAACTGTCTTTGAAGTGGATAAAAAGGGCGAGAGGCTAAAAAATCTACAAAAAGAAACTCTTTCAAAAGATTTCTGGGGGGACAGGGTTAAAGCGCAGTCGGTAACCCAGGAAGCTGCATCTTTAAAGGAGATAACCGATAAAATCGGTAAGGTAGAAGAAAAGATAGAAAATTCAAATCTGGCTATTGAGATACTTGAGGGCGAGGAGGATAAAAATCTGGAAAAGGAACTTGCTGCAACCCTTATTGAAATTGAAGATTTTCTTGAAGGACTTGAGGAAGATGCGGTGTTAAACGGTAAATATGATTCTTACCCGGCTGTGGTCAATATTCACCCGGGGGCGGGAGGGACTGAATCCCAGGACTGGGCAGAGATGCTTCTCAGGATGTACAAACGCTGGGTAGAGAGAAAAGGATTCTCATATAAAACAAATGATTATCAAGCGGGTGAAGAAGCAGGTATAAAAAATGTAACTATTACCGTAACAGGTAAAAATGCATATGGCCTGCTTAAATCCGAAAAGGGAATACACCGCCTTGTAAGGATTTCGCCTTTTGATTCATCCAGGCGCAGGCATACCTCTTTCGCATCGGTGGATGTGGTCCCCCTTATAGGGGATGATATCGATGTTAAGTTAAACAAGGAGGATTTAAAGATAGATACCTTTAAATCCAGCAGCGCCGGCGGTCAGCACGTTAATGTGACTGATTCGGCAGTAAGAATTACACATCTGCCGACGAATATCGTTATCCAGTGTCAAAATGAAAGGTCGCAGTTGCTTAACAAACAGTCCGCTATGCAAATCCTTAAATCAAAATTGTTTGAGATTGAGATAGAAAAAAGCAGGGAAGAAATTGACAAGGTAAGGGGAGAAAAAAAAGATATTGGCTGGGGTAACCAGATAAGAAGCTACATACTTCAACCTTACCAGTTAATTAAGGACCACCGGACAGGAATTGAAATTGGAGATGTCCAGTCCGTGCTGGATGGAAATATAGATTTGCTAATGAGAAGTTTTCTTGAAAAAAAATTATACAAAGCGTAAACTCTGATTATTAAAAATCAGGGAGAATGAGAGAGTCGGCTTCAAATGAATATGATTGAATTCAAAGATGTAAGTAAAATCTACGATAACAATACGGCAGCATTAAAAAAAGTCAATCTTGTTATAGGGAAAGGCGAATTTATCTTTCTGGTAGGTCCGAGCGGCTCCGGAAAATCTACTTTTATAAAATTAATAATAAAAGAGATAAGTGAAAGCAGCGGCAGCATATTTATAGCGGGTAAAAATATATGTAATCTAAAGGCAAGCAAAATTCCCCAGCTAAGAAGAAATGTAGGTTGTGTTTTTCAGGATTTCAAACTTCTACCCGATAAAACTATTTTTGAGAATGTAGCGTTTGCCCTTGAAGTTATAGGAAAACCTGCTTATGAAATAAATATCCTTGTGCCGCAGGTTTTAAAGCTTGTAGGGTTGTATAATAGATCGAACGCATATCCGGACCAGCTATCGGGTGGGGAACAGCAGAGGGTTTCAATTGCCAGGGCTTTTGTCAACCGTCCCCCGATACTTCTTGCGGATGAGCCGACAGGGAATCTTGACCCTACGACATCGGAGGGGATTATGAAGATTCTATCCCGCATAAATATTATAGGTACCACCGTGCTTATGGCAACTCATGACAGGAATATAGTTAATTCAATGAGGAGAAGGGTTGTTGAGCTGGAAGAAGGGGAAATAATCAGGGACCAGAAGAGAGGAGTATACGGGGATTAATGGTAAGGTCTAAATATTTTTTTAGCGAAACTTTTGTTAGCCTTAGGCGTAACTTTTTCATGGGGTTTACAGCTATTACCACTGTTGCCATTACCTTATTTATTGTCGGTTTCTTTTCACTCATAGTGTATGACATCCAGGGGGTAATAAATTCCGTTAAAAGTGAAGTCGAGCTGGAAGTTTATCTTGAAGATGACATATCGGAAGAATTAAGGGAATTTATTGAGCGGGAAATATTGAGCTGGAAGGAAGTTGACTCTATAAATTTCGTTTCAAAAGAGCAGGCGCTTGAGGAATTCAAGAAGCAGTATGAAGGGAGCGACATTTTAAAGGAGATTGGCGGGAACCCCCTTCCGGCTTCCTTTGAAATAATGTTAAAAAGCCCCGAGAAAATTGACCAGGTAGCGCTGCGATTCTACGATAAAGATGGTAACCATATCGAAGGTGTCAATGATGTGATATGGGGGAAAGAATATGTTGATAAACTCTTTTCAATAACTGCAATTATAGGTGCGGTGGCGTTTCTCATAATAATTGTCCTGCTTCTGGCGGCTATTGTTCTTATATTTAACACCATAAGACTCTCTATATATGCGCGCCGTAAGGAAATAGAGGTTATGAAACTCGTCGGTGCGACTAACTGGTTCGTTCGATTGCCATTTTTATTTGAAGGTTTCTTTGAAGGATTTACAGGTGGTATAGTTTCTGTCATATTGCTATATTTCATCAGTAATTTCTTGCTTATAAAAGGGGAAATGATAATAGCTGATACGATGCGCATAAAGGAGCTTGCAATAATTGGAAGCGGCAATGTGATTTATTATGTATACATAGGAACCGTGTTAGCAGGTGGGCTTATTGGAATTTTAAGCAGCGCAATTGCCCTGAGGAGATACGTTAAGATTTAAAATTGCTGCTAATTACCGGGAGTTTTAAGTTTTTAAAAAAAAGTATTAAAATAGTTATAATAAAAAATGAAATAGAATGATGAGAAAAAGTAAAAATATTATAGCCATATTCGTAGCAATAATTATAGCACTCTCCAGCTTTGCTATAGTGTTTATACCTGGACCGGCACCCGTTTACGCACAGACTATTGAAGAGGAATTGGAGCAGGTCCACCAGGAGCAAAAAGAACTTGATGAAAAAATCAAGGAAACCAAGGAAACGGAAAAGCAGTATCAAACTGAGGTTAGCCAGGTAGAGCAGGAGCTGCTCGGGGCACTTTCAGATCTGGATGAACTTAATAGCCGGCTGTCAGATGCCAAAAGCGAGTTTGATAGAACTACCATAGAGATGGTCCTGAAAGAAGAAGAGCTAAAGAAGATAGAAGAAGAGCTTGAAGAGAGTGTGGCTACATTAAACAATAGGGTTGCGGCCATCTATAAAAACGGGAAAGGCAATATACTTGAAGTTCTACTTAAGGCCGAGGATTTTCTGGATTTTATATCCCGGCTCAAGCTTATGAACCTTTTTGCGGAGCAGGATACTCAGAATATACTTTTAATAAAGGAAAAGAGAGATGCAACAATAGGGATAAAGAAATCCATAATTGATTTAAGGGAGAAACAGGAAGATTATAAAGAAAGAGTTGGAAAACTGGTAGCGGAGGCAGAGCAGAAGACAGGGGAGATTGAAGGCATATATGGTGAAAAAAAGAATTTGCTCTCAAGGACGACTGCCAATAAAAATGCCCTTATAAGGATGGAGAAAGAGCTCGAGATTAAAGAATCAGAGCTTGTAAGGATTCTTGAAAGCTATAAATATGGCTCGGCGCCTTCAGGGAAGCTAATGTGGCCTGTGGCTGGGACGATAACGTCAAGATATGGTTACAGGATTCATCCTATATTCGGAGTGAGAAGGTTCCATTCTGGTATAGATATCGCGGCTCCCTATGGAACGCTGATAAAGGCGGCAGATGGAGGGCAGATAGTCCAGGCAGGATATTTTGGTGGATACGGTTACTCTATAATGGTTTATCATGGAGGCGGTTTTGCAACATGGTATGCGCATCTTTCCAGCATAAATGTTTCCGTTGGCCAGTTTGTTGAAAGGGGCCAGGTGATAGGGCTGGTTGGCTCTACCGGATGGAGCACGGGTCCGCATCTCCATTTCGAGGTAAGAATCAATGGAAATGCACAGGATCCAATGGGTTATTTGTAATAGATAATAAAAAGACTTAAGTATTTAATTAAATAAGAAGGGTGGTATTTACCGGTTGAAAAGAATTGTCATAAATATATTAATATCGGTAGTGGTTATTATTTTCGTATTTTCTGCCGGTGTATGGGCTGGAGCAAGCTTTAACTACATTAAGGATTATTCGGAAAAATTAATAGAGAATATTACAGATTTAATCAGCGATGACCAGATTAATGTCAGGGATGAAGTGATTGGCATTAGTTATAAAGATAGTCTGGTTGACGTAGAGCCAATTTTAAATGCCCTTGATCTGATTTCAGGTAATTCGATATCCGAGAAGAACAATGAAGCGCTTGTCAGGTCAGCCCTGGAAGGAATACTCTCAGACCTTGATGATAAATATT
>CAYVWW010000116.1:0-4402 GCA_964455605.1 uncultured Actinomycetota bacterium
TCTTACCAAAGTCTTTCTGAAAATCGGATAATTTTATTATTTCTTTAAAATCAACATTTTTCTTTTTCAACCACTGGCCAAATTTTAATCCGATATCGTAGTGGTTACCAGTAAATCTTGGATGATACATATTTGGTACTCGATAATTCTGATGCCAAAAATTATATAAATACAGTGTTTAATAGCTATTAATCCGATAGTTCAGTTTTAAATATAAAAACTATGTTTAGTTTAGGGTAAAACTATATTTTTTTTATTACAAGGATTAAATGAGGTTTCTTTAATCAATAATCAAATCTTGCCCAAACTAGGCAATCCAAAAAAATTGATGGAAATAAAAATGCACAGGTGCCTTTTCACCTGTGCATTTCTTTCTATATCGAAATTTTAAATTAATTAAAGATTCAATAAATCAAGCAATGAAGTAGCATTCCTTAATAAAGGAGCAAGTACCAGGCTTACTACCGACATTAATTTTATCAAAATATTCATCGAGGGACCCGATGTATCCTTGAAAGGATCACCTACCGTATCACCAACAATAGATGCCTTGTGAGGTTCGGAATTCTTTCCGAAGCCTTCCATGCTGCCTTCCTCGATAAACTTTTTAGCATTATCCCATGCACCTCCTGAATTGGCCATCATTAGGGCAAGCATAACTCCGATAACTGTAGCGCCTGCAAGAGCGCCACCGAGCGCTTCCTTGCCCAGAGTAAAGCCAATTACTGCAGGAAATATTACTGCTACCAACCCGGGAACTATCATTCTAATTATCGCTGCTTTTGTTGCTATATCAATACAGCTTTTTGTGTCTGGCTTTGCAGTTCCTTCCATCAGTCCTTTTATTTCCCTGAATTGCCTTCTGACTTCCTCAACCATTTTAAATGCTGCAGAACCAACTGCCCTCATTGTGCTTGAAGCTACAAAGAATGGCATTATGCCTCCTAAAAACATTCCCATTACAACCTTTGGTTCGGTAAGGTTAATTAGGTCTACCCCGGCTGCGAGACTGTAAGCTGCGTAAAGGGCTAATGCAGTTAAAGCAGCAGAACCAATTGCAAATCCTTTTCCTATGGCTGCAGTTGTATTCCCAAGTGAATCAAGACTGTCTGTTATTTTTCTTGTTTCTTTTCCGAGTCCGCTCATTTCACTGATACCGCCAGCGTTATCAGCTATAGGACCATAGGCATCGACAGCCATTGTAACTCCTATTGTTCCGAGCATACCAACAGCGGAAATTGCAATTCCGTATAAACCTGCAAAATAAAAGCTGACTCCAATTGCAATTGTAATGCCAATAACCGGCAGAATGATTGATTGCATACCGATTGCCAGACCATTTATTATAAAGGTAGCTGGCCCTGTTTTGGCTGTTTCTGCCAGATTTTTTATTATTTTGCCAGAAGTGTAATACTCTGATAATAAACCGATTATTATGCCGATTACACAACCACTGGTAACAGCATGAGCAAATTTGATATCAATACCAATTGCAGGACATAATAAATAAGTTATCAATAACATAATAGCAGCCGCAATCCATGTTGACATTCTTAATGCAAGGGGTGGATTGAATTTCTGTAGAACTTTCATTGCCATTACAGAGATTAAACTTCCAAGCAGACCTGCTCCTGCGATAAATATAGGAAATACTGCAAAAGCAACTGGATTCTGCGAGATAGCCATCCCGGATATTGCAGCTGCAGAACCTGTGGTAACCGCAAGTGCGATACTTGCTATAACGCTTCCTACGTAACTCTCATATAAATCTGCGCCCATTCCTGCGACGTCGCCAACATTATCCCCTACGTTATCAGCTATTACAGCCGGGTTTCTCGGGTCATCTTCAGGTATGCCGGCCTCTACTTTTCCTACAAGGTCAGCTCCAACATCTGCTGATTTTGTGTATATTCCGCCGCCGACCCTCATAAACAGGGCAACTGAACTTGCACCCATTGAGAACCCGCTTATTATTGAAAGATATAATAGGTTACCATCAGTTACCTTCATTATAAATAGGTAGAGCCCTGCGAATCCTATTAGTCCGACACTTGCAACAGCAAGGCCCATTACGGCCCCACCGTTAAAAGCGGTACTCAGGGCACTGGATATGCCTTTCTTATTAGCTGCATTTGCTGATCTGACGTTTGCTTTTGTGCTTGCAGACATTCCTATGAAACCGCAAGCCATAGATGAAAGGCCTCCCAGTAAAAAGGCTATAGCAGTGTAAATTCCAAAATTAGGGATATTAGAATCTTTTAGGAAGATAGCCAATAGAGCAAAAACGACTATCATAAACACCCCGACATTTAATAGCTGGCGCTTCATATATGTCATTGCGCCTACTCTAATCTGGCCTGCTATATCTATCATTTTTTCACTGCCAGAGCTCTGCCTGGAGAGAAGGATATAAATTGCAAGAATGACGAGCAACCCTATTACTCCAAGGAGAGGTACATAGTTGACAACATTTCCGATAAAGTCCATGAGACCCCCTTCTTATACTGATATATTTTTATATAATTTTTAACTAAATCCAAAAATAATATTAATTAATGAGCTTTAATACCCAAAAAAATATCCCATTAATTTTATTAAAAATTAAGGTAATAAGCAATTAATTTTTAAATTTGGCAGGGCTATTGTAGCTGGTTTGGTGAATTTAGTAATATCCAGGCAAGGTCAGGTAAGTAATTTATTCTGTTTTTTCATATACAGTTATATTAAATAATTCATTATCAACCTTAACCTGGAAGTAGTCTGCATTACTGGCAAGTGGATATCCTTCTAATTCAGTGTTATTCAGGGGACCTGAATAAATTAACCAGCCGTCATTTTGTATAGCTTCATCAAGAAAAGGCTGCGATTTTAGTTCATCTTCCCCTGGTGCATAAATTTCCAGAAAAGAACATTCTGCTTCTACCATCCTAGCCATTATAAAACTCCCGGTTCTATGGTCGGACTCAAGCTTTGGTAAGATTATGTCTTCAAGATAGTTTATTATGTCATAAAAAGATTCAGGAGCTTCGTTGCAGGATTCATATACGGATTTTACTCCTCCGTCCAGAAGGATAGATAATCTTGACCCGCCTTCGCAATCTACATCTACAGGGCATAAGTAAGAATTTTTTAGTTCGGAAAATCTATTGTCCTCGATAAACTTAGAAAGGTTTTCCATATCTTCTTTTGAAATTGTTCCAGATTTATAAGTATCTATGCAAAGGCCATAATTATGATTAGAAATGAGACAAGAGCTAAATTCTGCATACTCTACGTAACCACTCTTACTAATACGGAAACTAATATTCTCAAAACCCATTATTATCACTTCAAGTAACAAATAATCATTGCCCAGGCCTTTAAAATCATTATCTGATTCTGATTGTGAAACATCTTCTAAACTTCCAGAAATACTATCTAATTCTGAGTTAGAACCACCTTTTAAACTACTAAAACAACTATTTGCTTCTGACCGGTCGCAGTTGGAACAGATGATAGAAACTGCGAGGATAGATATTATAGCTATGATTAAAAACCAGTACTTCTTAGCCAAAATGTTCTCTCCTGTTGAATTAATGAATAAACATTATATATATTCGAACTGGTATGGATATAAACTGAGGTATATATTGAATTTTTATTTTTTCTTTTTATCTTTTCTAAAAACCTTTTTATATACCCCGAAAGGCGAAACTATCTCACGGCAGAATAGCGTAAGTAGCATTGAAAAAACTATTGCGGCTGTTAGATTTAAAAACATTAACAGGTAAAAGGAAACCGAACCACAGAAAGCTGCCAGTGCATAGTTTGAACCTTTCCTGAATGCGAAGGGCATATCTCCCATAACGGCGTCTCTTATTATTCCGCCTCCGAAACCTGTAAGCATACCCATAAGGGTTGAAGCCAGAAAAGAAATTAGTGTGAAACCACCGGAGTTGAAAAGGTGTTTATATGTTACCGAGACCCCGATTATAATGAATGCTGATAGTCCTATGGAATCAATAAATCTAAAAAAAGAGTACCATTTCCTGAAAACGGTGGGAATGAAATAGGTTAAAATACTGGCAGCGATTGCAATAATCAGATAGTTATGATCCGTGAGGTAAAATAATGGAGTTCTTCCAATTATTAAGTCTCTTACTGTCCCTCCGCCCACGGCAGTAATAGTGCCTAAAAAAATAGCTCCAAAAAGATGGAGATTGTGTGTCTTTGCTTTTAACGCACCGGTTACCGCGAATGCAAAGGTTCCTATGAGGTCTAAAATATACATATAAAATTAAAATTACTTAAATTAAATTTTTGGTTATAAAATGTTATCAATATCTTATAAAAAGAATAAAAATTATAAAAGCTTTTTTATTATTTTTAAAGTGATTTTGAATATAGTAATGAGATGGGGAGA
>CAYVWW010000117.1:0-4357 GCA_964455605.1 uncultured Actinomycetota bacterium
GTGATATGCACCTTGGTGGTGACGATTACGATGACAGGATTATGAATTATGTTGCCGATGAATTTCAGAAAGAACAGGGGATAGACTTAAGAAAGGACAGACAGGCACTGCAGAGGTTGATTGAAGCATCGGAGAAAGCAAAGGTTGAGCTGTCTTCAGTTACGGAAACGAACATAAACCTGCCTTTTATTACCGCCGATGCCAACGGGCCGAAGCATCTTGAAGTTAAGATAACAAGGGCAAAGTTTGAGCAGTTAACTGCGGACCTTACTAACAGATGTAAGGAACCTCTTGAGAAGGCCCTTGAGGACTCCGGCCTTAAGAAAAGCGATATAGACGAAGTAATTCTCGTTGGTGGGGCAACCAGGATGCCTGTCATCCAGAATATGGTGAAGGAATTTACCGGCAAAGATCCAAATAAAAGCGTAAACCCTGATGAGGTTGTTGCGGTTGGGGCAGCAATACAGGGAGGAGTATTAAAAGGAGATGTTAGGGATGTCGTACTCCTTGATGTTACTCCCCTGTCGCTTGGCATTGAGACCCTTGGTGGAGTAATGACAAGGTTAATTGAAAAAAATACTACGATTCCGACCAAAAAAAGTGAGATATTTACGACTGCAGCGGATAATCAGACAAGTGTTGATATACACGTCCTGCAGGGAGAAAGGGATATGGCGTCTGACAACAAAACGATAGGGCGTTTCCGTCTGGATGGAATACCGCCTGCGCCGAGGGGAATTCCGCAGATAGAAGTGACATTTGATATTGATGCTAATGGGATCGTTAATGTTTCTGCAAAAGATACGGCTACCGGCAAAGAGCAGAAAATTACGATTACTGCAACTTCGCATCTGTCTGATGATGAAATTGAAAAAATGGTTAAGGAAGCAGAGGAACATGCCGAGGAAGACAAGAAGAAGAGAGGGCTTGTTGATGCAAGGAATAATGCGGATAACCTGATTTATTCGACGGAAAAGCTAATGAAGGACGTTGGAGGTAAGGTTCCTGAAGATATGAAGAAAAAAATAGAGGAACAGGCCGAGGTTCTGAAGAAGGCAAGGGAAAAAGATGACGAAGATGAAATAAGGAAAGAGATAGAAAAATTGCAGAATCTTCAGAGCGAGATGTCGCAGAAGCTTTATGCGCAGGCAGGTGCCGGTGCAGGGGCTGGAAGCGGCGGTCCCGGTGGTCCCGGACCGGGTGCAGGAGAAGCAGGCGGACAGCAGCAGGGTAGCGAGAAGAAAGACGATGAAGATGTAATTGATGCAGAATTTGAAGCAAAAGATGATGAGGATAAAAAAGGTAGTTAGGAAAAGTAAAAAAGAAAGAATGTTAATACGTTTGAATTTCAGGAGGATCTGAATGAACTGCCCATAACTTTAATTACAGGTTATGGGCAGTAAATTTATAAGTATAAAAGGTGAATTTGAATGGTTGAGTATAAGGATTATTATAAAGTTTTAGGCGTTGATAAGAGTGCCTCCCAGGATGATATAAAAAAGTCATATAGAAAGCTGGCAAGGGAATATCATCCGGACGCTAATCCTGATAATCCTAAAGCAGAAGAAAAATTTAAGGAGATAGGGGAGGCATATGAAGTGCTTAAAGATCCCCAGAAGAGGTCTAGGTATGACCAGCTCGGGGCGAACTGGAAGCAGTATGCCGGCGCAGGCGCCGGCGGATGGCCCGGCGGGGGTAGCGGCAGAAAGACTTATACCTACGATTTCGGGGGAAAAGGTTTTAACTTTGAGGATTTAAACAGCGGTTTCTCTGATTTTTTTGATATGTTCTTTGGCAGGGGTGCGGATAGCAGGTTCTCTAACTTTTCTTCAGGGTTCGGTTCGCAGTTTGGAGGAAGGGCGGGAGGAGCGCCTCAAAAAGGACGGGATATGCAATCCAGTCTTAGTATAACTTTAAGGGAAGCTTATACGGGAACCCGGAGGTCCTTCAGAATGCAGAAGGGCGGAAAGGTGCGGACAATTGATGTAAAGATACCGCGTGGCATTAAGGATGGTGATAAGATAAGGATAGCCGGAGAAGGTGATAAATCACCGTCAGGAGGCCCAAACGGCGATTTATATCTGGTGATAAATGTGGCTGAACATAACTTTTTTACAAGGAAGGGAAGCGACCTTTATTGCGATATACCGGTTACAATTAAGGAAGCGTATTACGGCGCGAAGATAGATATACCGACTTTTGATGGAAAGGTCGTTGTAAAAGTCCCGCCAAAAACACAGGCAGGGAAAACTTTAAGGATAAAGGGAAAGGGCATGCCAGATTTGAAGAGTGGCGGCTCCGGTAATATTTATGCAAAGATTAAAGTGGTGCTGCCAGAAAATATGACAAAGGTACAGAAGGAAAATTTTGATAAGTTTGCAGAGAGTTATAATGAAAACCCCAGGTCCGGTATCGTTGTTTGATTTCTAAATCAGGCATATGTCAATGTTAATTTATGCGTTAAGTATTTTATTTCATATAAAAACAGGAGAGAATAAAAAATATGCAGATAGATAAATTTACAATAAAAGCCCAGGAATTGCTTTCTGAAGCGCAGAGAATAGCTTCTGAAAACGGCAACCAGAGCGTGGGTGATTTGCAACTCCTGTCTGCGATGTTAAAGCGTAGGGAGGGTATAATCGCACCTATCCTGAAAAAGCTCGAGGTCGATATTGACCAGTTATCTGAAAAAGTGAATGGCGCGCTTGCGAAACAGCCGAAGGTAAGCGGACAGGCGGCGCAGCTATATATATCCCCCGAACTTAATAACATATTGAATAATGCTTTTGACGAAGCGGCACAGCTAAAAGACGAATATGTCTCTACGGAACATATATTGATAGCGCTTGCCTCAAGCGATAGCGAAGCAGGTAAAATATTAAAGCAGTCAGGGGTAACGAAAGATAAAATCTACCAGATTCTTGTAAGCATCAGGGGAAGCCAGAGGGTAACGGACCAGAACCCGGAAGATAAATACCAGCCGCTTGAAAGGTATGGAAAAGATATTACGGAACTTGCAAGAAAGGGAAAGCTTGACCCAGTAATCGGGAGGGATGACGAAATAAGAAGAGTGATCCAGGTGCTGTCGAGAAGGACTAAAAATAACCCCGTTCTTATCGGGGACCCGGGTGTAGGGAAGACGGCAATAGTTGAGGGTCTTGCCAATAGAATCGTATCCGGCGATATACCGGAAGGATTGAAAAATAAAAAGGTGATAGCCCTTGATATGGGTTCGCTGATTGCAGGTTCAAAATACAGGGGCGAATTCGAAGACAGGTTAAAAGCGGTTCTTAAAGAAGTGGCAAAGGCGGAAGGAAATATAATTTTATTCCTTGACGAACTCCACACGGTGGTTGGCGCCGGAGCTGCGGAGGGCGCAGTAGATGCTTCAAATATGTTGAAGCCGATGCTTGCCCGCGGTGAGCTTCACGCCATAGGGGCGACAACGCTTGATGAATACAGGAAGCATATCGAGAAGGATGCTGCGCTGGAAAGAAGATTCCAGCCAATCCAGATAAACGAGCCGTCAGTGGAGGACACCGTATCCATACTCAGGGGTCTAAGGGAGAGATACGAGGTTCACCACGGTGTAAGGATAAAGGATTCGGCTCTTATTGCTGCAGCAGTGCTTTCGGATAGATATATATCCGAAAGGTTCCTGCCAGATAAGGCAATAGACCTTATAGATGAAGCTGCTTCCCGGCTGAGGATAGAGATTGACAGCATGCCTACTGAGATTGATGAAGTTGAGAGAAAAATGAAACAGCTTGAGATAGAGATACAAGCATTAAAGAAGGAGAAGGATAAAACTTCTACTTCAAGAATGGAAAAGATAAAAAAAGAGCTTGCTGAATTTAAAGAAAAAGCAGATTCAATGAAGGGTCACTGGCAGCAGGAGAAAGAAATTATAAAAAATATAAGGGATATAAAGGAAGAGATAGAAAAGACGAAAATAGAGGCCGAGCACGCCGAAAGGGATGCGGACCTCCAGAAAGCGGCAGAATTAAAGTACGGTAAGCTTCTTGAACTTGGGAAGAAACTGGAAAGCGAAAATAAAAAGCTTGGCGAACTCCAGAAAGATACTAAAATGCTAAAAGAGGAAGTGGATGAGGAAGACATTGCGGAAACGGTATCGAAGTGGACCGGCATTCCTGTTACGCGGCTTATGGAAGCCGAGATTGAGAAGCTTGTCAATATGGAGGACAGGTTAAAGAATAGGGTTGTGGGACAGGACGAGGCAATAACTGCGGTATCGAATGCTATAAGGAGGGCAAGGGCAGGTCTTCAGGACCCGAATCGCCCGATTGGTTCCTTCATATTCCTTGGACCCACAGGTGTCGGCAAAACGGAACTTTCA
>CAYVWW010000118.1:0-239 GCA_964455605.1 uncultured Actinomycetota bacterium
CGAAGTCTTCAATAGTAAAAGGCTCGGCTGAAAATTTCCTTATGGTGAGTGCCGGCCCGTTTAAAACAAGAGGATGAATAATTACATTCACCCTTGAGCCATCGGGAAGCCTCGCATCGACATAAGGGGAAGACTCGTCCACCCTCCTTCCCACACGGCTGACAATTTTGCTTATTATCTGCATTAAATGAGCTTCATCAAGAAATACCTTGTTTGTCTTATAAATTTTGCCAAATTTC
>CAYVWW010000118.1:249-4328 GCA_964455605.1 uncultured Actinomycetota bacterium
GCGGCTAAAGGGCCCATACCGAGAGTTAGAGTTATTTTGCCAAATTTCTCTACGTATATTTTCTTGGGGTTGTTAACCATAACTTCGGTTATGTCATCATCTTTTAAAAACTCCTCAATAGGACCATATCCAGTTACATCATTTATGAAATCATTTACTATGGCACTTTTTTCTTCACTGGTGAGCGGATAGGCGTTTTTTTCTATTATTCTCTGGACCTCTCCCCTTACCCTCAGACTCAGCTCTGCATCGGTTACATTTTTCCTGTATATTACATCTGAAAGTCTCTCCACCATCTCCTTATGTATTTCTTTTTTTATTGTATTTATCTGTGAAGAGCGTGCAAAACCAGTGTCATCCTTCTTACCAAAAGGACTGTCTTTAATGCCATTTTTTAAATTTTCCATCTTCCTAATTTTTTCTTCCAGATCCATTGATAACCACTATCCTTTATCCCCGGAGATACGTAACCTCATAATTTATAATTAGTTTATGTTTCATCTTTTTTTTGAACTAGATATAAGCCTGACAAGTTTTTGTATACTTTTTGCAACAGAGGAGCGCGGCGCATCCAGAATTACCGGCACTCCTTTATTTACAGATATAGGAACTATCCTGTCGCTGGGTATAGCTATGTCTACTTTCCTCTGTATGGTCTGCTCGATCTCTTCCAGAGTGATACCGACCTTACTATCCGCACGGTTAAGAATTATATATATATTCTCCCTGGGGAATTTCAACTGATCCAGTATCTGTAATGAAATTTTTAAATTCTTTATGCTCGGCGTATCCTTGCTTGTCACTATGCAGAGGTAATCCGTATCCCTTAATATATCTAAAATATCATCCGAGAAATAAGAAGCCGTATCGACAACTGTATAATCACTTATTTGCGACAGGTTTTCCAGAATTTTCATAGTAACTTTGCTATTTATCCCTGACCCCCTGGATAAATCAAGCGGTGCCGGCAGAACTCTCAGACCAGAACTGTGTGTGGTGAGGAAATCATGTAGAACTTTTGGGTCCAGCTCATTTATAACGGGAAGTATGTCGTAAACCGAGTATTTAGGATTAAGATTCAACATTAAGGCGATATCCCCGAATTGATAATTTGTATCAAAAATAGAAACCTTTTTCCTTAAACTCTCTATAAGACCAACAGCAAGGTTAACGGAGATAAAAGATTTACCAACCCCGCCCTTTGTACCAAAAACAGTAATTCGTTTGGATACCGTCTTTGTTTCTCCCTTATCTTCCTGCAGCAGGCTCCTTCCTGCCCGCTCAATTGCTTCTTTCATATCGCTATAACTAAAAGGTATCTCAAGCACATCGTGTATGTTTAGTTTCAGGGCCTTTTTAAGCAACTCGGCCGATGCACCCCTCACAAGTAAAATTATCTTTATAAAATAAAGGCTTGAACGGTATGAAGTCAGAAGATTCTCGATATCATTTAGCTTGTATGCCGGCCCCACCCACACCAGACAGGGCTTCCTTTCGGCAAGTAAAACTTCCAGGTCACCAATTTCAGTACCCGTCCTTATAACTTCAAGGCCTGGAAACTTATCAAGCAAATATTTTATTTTATCTATGTTATTTACTTCTCTGTCAACTATGGCTACTGGTATTTTGCCCATATTTTTAAGTTCCCTTGTATTATTTTAATTACCATGCTCTCAATCAAAAATATTATTATAAGTCCTGCCAGTAGTATCTTCCTTTTCAATCCCGTCTATCGGTACCAGAGCAAGCCATACACTACCAAAATTCTCCAAAAATACAATTTTTTCCGAATCATCCGGTGTTACTGCAAGAGTAACCGTACTAATTTCTTTAGACGTCCTCTCAGTGCTCGTCTGTACTCCCAATATACCCCCATTTTCAGCTGATCTTACTGTTACTTCTCTTACCCCTACATATAAAACTTCCACATTCCATAAAAGCGTTTTCGTAATTCCTGGCAATGCCAATATTTCTGCAATTTCTTCAGAATATTCTTTATATCCTTCAGCTCCTTCTAACCCAGCTACTTCACCTTCTGCAGCTGCTTCTTCTATCTGCTCTTTTTCCTCATCCGACAATTCCTTGAATGTTGCAATTACATTTACCCTGTCCCCAACATTCAACAGATTTGAAACTCCTATAACTTCATCAACTGGGATTGAAACAGCTATCATGCCATCAGGAATCACGAACACCAGCCCCATATCTTCAGGTTTTGCGAAATTGGTAGTAGTAATCTGCTCACCCTTATTAATGTGATTGGCAACTACGTATCCCTCATACCCATCCAGCGAGGTTAGTGCCCCTTCTGCTATATATCTCCTGGGTATCCCCGCAGTTTCGACCATTTCACTTTCTGCCAGAGCTTCAACCGGCATCTCCTTTGGTATATTCTGCGCTGCCACAAGCACCTCAACCTTTTCAATCTCTTCCTCCATTGATGCCCTCATTCCGTTAATGTATACAATCACGCCAAAAACCGCTGCTGCCCCTATAATAAGGGCCAAAAAAAGTAATATAATTCTTAGTTTCATATTATTTCCTTAATATTTTATTATATAAATATTATAAAACATTTTTTATGTTTTTTCTATCTAAAATATTGTTATTACATTAATCAATTAATCCCATAATCTTATTACTTTTAGCCCTACCGGGGGGTCGGCAATAAAAGCTTCTATCTCGCCCTTATTTATAATCAGTGCCTGATGAATAAAACTGCCTCTTATTTCAGTTCTTGAGCCGTGGCCATGGCCGGTTGTGCGTATCTCAGTTATAATGAACGGAGCAAACGCTTCTATCTCAACCCATACCTCCGGCCAATCCCTAGGATGCCTTCTCCACCACTCCTCTAGCTCTGTATCATAGATAAGCGGGACTATTACGAACTGGTCATCAAGGTCTATAAGCTTTTCTATCCCATAGTAATCATCAACCAGCTCATTATAACTTTCCCATGAATCTATCCTGGAATTCAGCGCGCTTACAGTATGATTTATGAGCTGCCTCTCGAATCCACGAGTAAAAATCATATCTCCTTCCTCCATTGGCTCCTGGTACCCGTTAATCAGCCTGTCTTTATATTTATTATTCCACTGACCCGGATCTTCAGTCGTATCCCATGCAACGAAATCACTGTCTTCCATTTCCTGGCTTATTACCTTGATATCCCCGGCTTCATCCCATAGCCATTCCCTCCAGTCATCCCTCTCGGGAATAAATGCTGCCCAGGGGACCACATAATAAACCTGGACGGGGCTGCCTGCCACCGCTGTTGCTCTCGCGCTAATACTAACAGTATCCATACCAAATATCTTTGCAAAATACAATGGGGCTTCGCGGTTGGCCAGATCAACAGTTATGGTATCATCCTCTGTATACGTAGAGCTTATCTCTATACCTTCTGCAGTGTAGTCACGGCAGTTATATGCAATATCAACATTATTCCTATCCGCATACTCAACCGCCTCATCTATGGCAAGTTCATAACTTTCCGGTAGTTCCTGCGCGCCTGCGAGAGCGGCGGCATCAGCAGCAGTCTGGTAGAAACCCTTTTTCTGGTAAAGAGAACCTACATCTATTACCAGCGCAGTCATCCCAAGTAGCACTGAAATTATAATAGCAGTCATTAAAGCCACTTGCCCGCTCTGGTTTATAATTTTTTTTTTAGGGATTTCTTTAAATATATTCATCTTTATAAGTATAATATTATAAATTAAAAAGCTTAAAATTAATTTATTTTTCTTTCCTTAAAGTTGCCTGCCCTCTAAGCTCGATAGGGCCCCATCTTCCTGCAAAAGGTATATCTATAAAAAATATTTCCCCTTCTACGGTGACCCTTACCGGATCTCCTATTTCATTACCTTCCGGATAATCTACATCTATATTTGCAATATTAACACTTGGCGCACTTCCTATTACTGCCTGTTCAAAAGAAGCAGGGTCTTCTTCGTGGAGACCGACTGCAGCAAGCCGAGCGCCCTCCCTTGCTGCATGAGTAAGAGCTATATAATTGTTATATGCTATCCCGAATTCCATTATTCCCAGGATAAGCATAATAAGTATTGGAAAAATAATTG
>CAYVWW010000119.1:0-4261 GCA_964455605.1 uncultured Actinomycetota bacterium
GGAGGCGCAGTGAAATAGAAAGAGACCTTCCTGCTATTATCGACCTTCTTGCAGTTGCAACTTTATCAGGGCAGAATATTTATAATGCTATAAAAATCGTAATTTCAAAATACAACGGAAGCATTTCTTCAGAATTTTCCGGGTTCATAAGGGATATTGATACCGGAAGCGGAAAATTACAGGCGTATAAAAATCTTCTGGACAGGAGCGACTCGAATGAATTCAAAAACTTCATTTTCCTGCTTATGCAGGCAGAAAAACATGGATCATCCATTAATGATATATTAAGAAGGAAATCAGATTATATGAAGTTCGAATCTTATCAGGACATCGAGAAAGAAATAAGAAAGAAATCGGTCCTGTTATTATTGCCACTGGTTTTTTTAATAATGCCTTCTTTTATAATACTTGTAGGCGGTCCTCTTATATACTCGATAGGTGGCAACCTCCTAAATTTCTAGTACCTGAAAATAAAACACCCCGGTGTTTCCGGGGTGTTTTCTAGGCGTCCGTAAATCGAAAGGTTTAAAAAATTTTAGTTTGTGAATACGGTAGCCACTATTCTCCTTCCCCCACTCTCTCCTATGCCAATTCCTATTTTGTTATATACAGGTCTTAGCAGGTTTGCTTTATGAGTGGGACTTGCCATCCATGCTTCTATAAACGCTTGAGGGGTTCCGAGAGAAGCAGGTGAGGATTGTCCAAGATTTTCTCCACCATTTATGTAGGAAACTCCGTTTTGCTGGAGTATGTTGAATATATTTCGCCCGTCTGGTGTGTAATGTGAAAAGTAAGAATTTGCAAGCATATCGCTACATCTTGAACGGGCTACATTAGTCAGCACCTGGTCTGCCTGAAGGGTGCTTAATCCATTTGCGGCCCTTACTTCGTTAATATGTTGTAATAGAGATGATTCAAAGTCATTTAGATTTGCAGGAGAACTAGCTACGGTTGTAACGGTAGTAGCTGGCTGAACGGTCGTAGTGGTATTACCAAGAACTTCAGCTTCGTATTCCTCGTGTATGTTATTTAGCTCTCCTTCAAGGTTTTCTTCTATTCTGGATAATATGACATTAGCATCTATATTATTATCATTAATAGATACGTTTTTCTTTGCTACAGCTGCATATTCTATCTCTTCGATCTCATACCCGCTGCTTTCAGTAAAGCTAGCATCTATTTTTGATGCTTTAATATTAAAAGCATTAAATAAGGGTATAGCAGCAATAAGCGCTATAATCGATATTGTTATAAGTAATATTTTTAATTTCATTTACCAATCTCCAAAAAAAAACCATCCGCTTTAGAGGCTGAATGGCTTACTTACCCAATAAAAAAGTAATAGCCGGTTGCACCACTCTGCTCTTTACATCCCTGGTGCCCAGATAACAGGATGTAAGTCATCGCCTCTATTACACAAAAGAAAAATTTAAAATTTCAACAAAACATCTAATTAATTAATCTATATAAATGTTAATACTTAATAATATTAAAGTCAATATAAAAGTTTATATTTTTATAATAAAACTTACATTAATACTTTTAATGCTAAAAAAAGAGGGGAACAGGGGAAATGGATAATTTCTGCAGGGAGTTTTTAAAAAAAAACTATAATTTTATGAAATTACATATTTACACAATTATATAAATATGCTAAATTAATAATAACCGGGAAGTCGGGATTTTTAGTGGCTATTTTAGCTGAAAGGAGGTGAGATTTTAGAAAAACGGTCTGGCATAAAAATTTTCAGAGGAAGGAGGTGAGTAAGATTAAAGTAATAAATAAATTAAAGGTTAAATTCATGGAAAAGAAAGGCCAATCTACACTTGAATACGCTCTTGTTACTGTTATAGCAGGTGTTATCAGCGCAATACTGATTGCAGTAGGAAAACCACTGATAATAGATGTTATATCAAAAGTTTTTGCTAAGATTGCCTCTATGGTATAGGGATTAAAAGAAAATCTTTACATGATAGGTAAAGAAGTGGGGAATGGTTATTAATTATATGCATGGAATGATTAAAAATAAAAAAAATTTAAGGAGTTTAGTCAGCAAAGCCGGTGCGCAGGCTTCAGTCGAGTTCGTCCTTATTATCCCTTTAATTATATTGATAATTTTAGCCGTTTCTCATTTAGGGATGTTAGTATACCAGAAAAATGTGCTTGAGCAGGCTGCCCGCGAGGGAGCAAGAGTAGTAGCTACTACTAATTCAAATGAAAAAGCGCTTGTTTGCATAAGGAATTTTTGTTCCGGTTTTAGCCAGGATAAGCTTGATATAGAAATTATTCCTGCAGGAAGCTCTTCAAGAAAAGCTGGCGATATGGTTGAGGTTGTTATTTCCTATAAAACAGGCGGTTTCCCATCGATCCTGGAATGTTTTAGGGTGGGAGATGGATTAATAAGAACAAGAAGTAATATGAGGATGGAATGTTATTAAGAAAAGCGATATCGGGCAATTTTGGAAATATATCTTTTTTAACTATGGCGTTGACGGTTTTTCTATCAATTTTATTCGTGGTTATTTTCGATATTTGCCAGATTTTTATAGCAAGGGAAGAAACAAAAAACGCTTCGGATGCAGCTTCGCTGGCGGCAGCCCAGAATTTATTGTTTTTTGATAGTAGCAGATGCTGCGAAATAGCAGGCGAGGTTGTAGAACTTAATGGTTGTTCGATGACAGGTTGCAGCTCTGGTTATGACGAAACAGTAGTTGAAGCGGAAAAAGATGTCAGATTTATCATACTGGATAAATTATTTGAAGGAAGCAGCACGGTTACGTCGGTATCCAGAGCAAAAGTTTTATACCCCTGGGATGGGCACTTTAACTGCTGCGATTCTTACGAGTTTGGTTATTAAAATTTTTGCAAATTTTTAAATTAAAACAATTTAAAAGGAGGAGCACACATGAATTATGTAAACGATATATTTTTGCTGGGTAATTTAACCCGCGACCCGGAAATTAAATATACAAATGAAGGAGTAGCGATTACGGAAATGGGTATCGCAGTAAATAAAAGGTGGACAGACAGAAACGGAAAAGAATCAGAATCCGTAGATTTCTTTAATATCACTGCATGGAACAATCTCGCAGAGAACTGCGCAGCTACCTTAAAGAAAGGGGACAGGGTTCTTATCAGCGGACATATGAATTTAAGAAGCTGGGAAAACAAGGAAGGTAAAAAATATAATATAACCAGTATTATTGCTGATATTGTGGCAGCGAGCCTGGAGTTTAACCAGCTATCATTTATCGAAAGGGATGCGGCAGCGATAAATGAGGGGGGTAAGTTGACTGGAAAGAAGGATAAGGCGAAGGAGAAGGCAAAAGACCCGAGTTAGCATTGCCGGTCTGCCTTGATTTAACTGGCTGGTTGAATAACGAATTATACTTTTAGCCAGGGGATATGTTTGCATTTATGGCACAATATAATTAATATTAGTTTCTAAGATAGGCGATTTAAACTTTCAGATACAAGTATTTACGGTAAGGGCCTTTTTAAATAATAGAAGTGGAAAGGTACATCGGGTGAATTTAAGGGAATCAGACTACGAGAGCTATGATTACAGGGAGTTCTGGGAAAACGGTAAAAGATTATACGAAGACCATTCTGAAAGAATTGCTTTAAGGAAACTTATGGCAGGCGTGCCCAGGGAAGATAAAATAATTTTTGATATAGGGTGCGGATATGGAAGGCTCTTTAATGAATATAAGGATTTTGGGAAGATAGTTCTGGTTGATTACTCATTAAATAACTTAAAGAATGCCAGAACCAGAATAAAAAAATTTTTAAAAGGCAGCCCTGAAAAGTTGTCGTCGGTATATTTTATCGCATCCGATGCGGCTAATCTCCCCATAAAGTCAGGTTGTGCAGATGTCGTATTAACGGTAAGGATGATACATCATCTTGAAAACCCGGAAAAATATTTTAGTGAAGTTGCAAGGATACTTAAGGATAACGGAATATATATCCTGGAATTTGCCAATAAAAGAAATTTTAAAAACATACTAAAATTTCTGGCAGGAAGAATCAAGACCTCGCCCTTTAGTATGGAGCCTCTAAAGGTTGGAGAAACTATATTGAATTTTCACCCGGGATATATATTTAAACTTTTAAAAGAAAGAAATTTTTGCAAAAAGAAATTAATAAGCGTTTCAAATTTAAGGGTCAGCTTGTTGAAAAAATTTCCTGGTACGAAAATGCTTATATTCCTTGAGAGGATTTATCAGAGCTTATTCTCATTCATACCTCTTGGACCGA
>CAYVWW010000120.1:0-4252 GCA_964455605.1 uncultured Actinomycetota bacterium
CGGTACTAAAATCCTGCTTCAGGAAGGAAGATATTATAGCAAGGTGGGGCGGAGATGAATTTAGTATACTGCTGCCAAAAACATCATATGCCACTACTATGAAAATAATAAAACGTGTGCATCAAAAATGTAAGGAACAAAGTAATGATATGATGCTTGTAAATATATCCACAGGCGTTGCAACTATAGAAAAGCCCTGCGAGAATACTGACAAGTTTTTAATGGAAGCAGAAGACAGGATGTACAGGCATAAACTCATGGAAAACCAGAGTGCCCGCAGCTCAATTATTAACTCACTGGAGAGAGCCCTTGAAGCAAGAGACTATGAAACAGAAGAACATGCAAAAAGACTAAAAAAATACAGTTTAGTTTTTGGACAGATACTCAATCTTCCCGATTCCAAACTGGATGAATTAGGTCTTTTATCTGCACTTCACGATATTGGAAAAATCGGGATTCCCGATAAAATAGTCTTAAAACCAGGCAAACTTAATAAAAATGAATGGACAATTATGAAAAAACACCCCGAGATTGGTTATAGGATTGCTCTATCATCGCCTGATCTCGCACATATAGCCAAATCTATTTTATATCATCATGAAAGATGGGATGGCAAAGGTTATCCTTATGGATTAGCCGGTAAAGAAATCCCGATAACTTCACGAATAATATCTATAGTTGATGCTTATGACGCTATGACAAGTGACAGGCCATATAGAAAAGCCCTACCTAAAGAAGAGGCTATAGAAGAGCTAAAGAGGTGCAGCGGCACACAGTTCGATCCTGCCCTTGTAGGGATATTTATGGACCAGCTGGCGCCAAGGGCGCTTGTAAGTTGATTTATTCTATATTGTTGTTTAATAACTTATCGAGATTGCAAAGAGGCTAAGCATGTTAGGAATAAAGAGAAAAAAAGTTATAAGTTATCTGCTTACAACTTCTATATATATAATAATGTTTCTCTTTATTTTATTTAACCTGCCAGAATCTGCCTATGCCGAAGACAAGGACGGCAAGCCCGAGATAAATATTAATATCAAGGTCAACAAGGGCGGCAAAAATGAAATAAATAAAAGTATAGAGTTTAATGGCAATACCGAACCCATAATAAATATAAATATAAATAAAAATTTTAATAATGAAGATGAGAACGATGATGATGACGAGAGCGAAGAAGAGGATAATGAAGATGGGGATGATTATGAAGACAATAATAATGAAAGTAACAATGGCGGAAATGCCGGCGATATAGATGGCACCAACAACAGCGGAGAAAATAAAAATCAGGATAACAATGAAATTCAGAATAATAATATCGATGAGAATAAGGATACAGAAAATAACGATGCTGAAAATAATGAAGACGAAAATGAGGATGAAGAAAATAGCGAGAACAATAACAATAATGAAAATGGGGACGAAGGGAATAACGAATATATAAATAATGACGGGGACGAAAGTTACAATAATAATGAGGAAAATGATAACAACGAGTATAATGGAAAAGAAAATACCGGATTAAATAACGAGGCCTACAGATATATAAAGTTCGTCTCCGAAGCCATTTCCTTATTTAATGAAGATAGCCCTGGCAGAAATAATGCGCAAAAACTAAACTATATAAAATTTGGCAGCAGTCTTTCCAATCCTGGCAGAGAATCAGTAAGTTCAAGTAAGAAACACCAGGAACCCCTTAAGGAAATAAATTTATTAGCATTCAAATCATTAAACACGAAAAAGGAAAAAATTAATCAAGAGCTTGGCATAATCGTAAATGGCGCTGGAGATATATTGAATCTCTACAATATAATAGAAAGATACAGGATTATCAAAGTAATAAATTTTGACGAAATTATAGATATAGATTATAAAAAAGATATTACTCCAAATAATGAAAGTGAGTGGAGCTATAACCTTCCGGAATTTATTTCAACCTTCTGGAATAATATCAAATCAATGGCAGCCCTTTATAATTAATGGGTTTTCATTCCCAAAACATTTCTTATAAAGAAAATCATTGGCGCTCATATCGGTTCTTACATCTTTAACCAGTCCCCTGAAATCCTCTGAAATTCTTATCATCTCATTTCTTGCAGAATTCGCATGCCCTGATAATGCCACTCTGCCAAATTCAGATGCAATTAAATTCTTTAACTTTCTTTTTAGAATAAACGTGGGGATTACCTTCATCATCCCTAATTTTCCGGGAAGTATTGCTATCCCAATCTCTTTTAGCGCCCTTAAATTTTCCTTCAAAGCTTTAATTGACAGTGTTAGTAATTTATCATCATCAACAATTCTCTTATTTTTATTTCTTGCTGCATAACTTGCCATAGCCAGTGGGCTAATTAGAGCAGCATGGCTCTTAAGCCAGGCGTCTATACTCTCCGGAATTATTACATTTATTTCTGATTCTTTAAAAATATCCCTTATCTTCTCTACACGACTGCTAACTACTCCATCAAGTTCCCCGAAATATAAGATACAATAATCCTTTACATAGGTAGCAATTACAAAATGGTCTTCACGATATCCTCCCTGTCCCCCAAACCCCAGCATTACCCTGCTCTTATCAAGGAACTTCAGGTATTCATCTGCTCCATTTACATTGTTGCCCATAAAAATAAAAGTGGGAATCTTATTGTTTCTCTTTAAAACCGGCAGTATATCACTCACCTGCTGGCGCTGCATTATAACCAGAGCAAGGTCGTAATAATCATCAGGCTTTAATTCCGAGGTAGTTTTAATGTCTGTTTCATACTGCTGATTGAAAATTACATCTTTAACAATTATCCCATATTTTCTTATTTGCTCCAGCCGCCTTCCCCTTGCAAGAACTGTGACATCATTACCACCTTTCTTTAATTTTAAGGCAAATATACTGCCAATTACTCCCGCTCCATATACCAGTATTTTCATAATTTAAACTCCTTAATACTTAATAATTTAATTTTACATAATTATATAATAAAAAAATATACAGAAAAACTTTACCTGCTAAGCAAACTCTGATAAAGGTTGTTTACTGCCAGCATATTGACTATAATATTTCTATTTAGCATAAGGGCAATTTTATAGGTGGATATGCATAAATATACCCTGAGAGAACTTGGGGAATTCAGGCCAGGTTCTTTTAACAATCTCAACCTGGACAAACTGAAAGAGTTCGTAACCGTACCTTATTACATAGACTGGTATAAAAGCAGCGATTCACATAAAATTCACCCACTTTTTATTCAGGAAATAGAATCCCTTAATCCAACGAATATCCGTATCCCCGGTATCATAGGCAGAAACCCTTTTTTTGACCATACGCAGATTAAATTTTTTATCGCATATGATAACGGCAAACCTGTGGGAAGAATAATGGCATTTATCAACTATAACTACAACCGTAAATACGGTAATAATACCGGCTGGTTCGGCCTGTTCGAATCAATTGAAGATAAGCATGCGGCAGAAATGTTACTAGATGGCGCCCTGGACTACCTGAGAGCCAACAAATGTGATATTGCCGTTGGACCTGCAAAATTCAATGCCGGCGGAGAAGTCGGGCTTCTTATTAAAGGTTTTGGAAACAGCCCCTATTTCATGGAACCATATAACGCGCCATATTATAAAGACTTCTTTGAAAAATACGGACTGGCAAAAGAAAACGACTGGTATAGCGTGGTTACCGATGAGATTGTTTCCAGGAATTACCTGGACAGGGTCGAAAAAATTCTTGAGAAATTTTCAAAAAGAAAACCCGGCAATAATAATATGGTTAAAATAAGAGAAGCCAACTTCAAAGATTTTAAAAATGAAACAGAAAAAATAAAAAAACTTTACAATGATTTATGGGACAGCGAGAATCATCCCCAGCAGGTCAGGATGACCGACCCGGAATTCGATTACCTTGCAACTGATATAAAGGCAGTATCAATGCAGGAGATGATTTTTATAATAGAGGTAAATGGAAATCCCATAGGAATTTCAGTAAATATTCCCGATATAAACGAGGTAATTGAGAGCTTTGACAAGAATTGGCCATATACCCCATCCAGGTTTTTTCTCAACCCAAGGGACCTGAGCCGCGACATTAAAATTTTTAGCCAGATTCAAAGAAAAATTAAAACAAAGGGATTTACAAGATTAAGGATTCTTTTGCTCGGTGTAGAGAAAAAATATAGAAGGGCAGGTATAGAGTCCAGGGTCTTTTATAAAATAAGCAAGAGCGCATCCAGTAATGGATTTAAATACGCTTCCGGCT
>CAYVWW010000121.1:0-4188 GCA_964455605.1 uncultured Actinomycetota bacterium
CGTAATTTTAATAGAATAATGAAAAAACCTTTATGATTACCAGGAATGGGAATCATTTGTGCAAAAGTTCATATGTGCAATTAATAGTAGTGGAATTATAGATGAGTTTTTTAAGTAACATAATTAAAAACAGGTTGAATGAAGAGTTTCCGGAGAGAAAAAGGCTTGAAAGGATAATTGCCATTACAAATCAAAAAGGTGGAGTTGGCAAAAGCACCACAGCAGTTAATGTTTCCGCTTATTTGAGCTTATATGGCTACAAGACATTAATTATAGACCTTGACCCCCAGAGCAATTCGACAAGCGGGCTTGGCATAAATTCTAAAGATTTAAAAGAATCAATATACGATATCCTGATTCACGAAAGAGAGCCGGGTGAAGTTATTTTAAATACACGCTACGAGAATCTTAATATTATACCTTCTTCAATCCAGCTTGCAGGTGCGGAAGTAGAACTGGTGTCAAGTTTAAAAAGGGAGTTCAAGCTAAAAGAGGCAGTTGGCAAAGTCCAGCAGGATTACGATTTCATAATAATAGACTGCCCGCCAGCCCTGGGTCTTCTAACTATAAACGCTCTTACTGCAGCAAAAGAGGTTATTATACCCATACAGTGCGAGTATTATGCACTGGAAGGTCTGGGACAGCTTTTGAATACGATAAATCTTGTGAAAAAGAATCTGAATGACGACCTGACTATAAAAGGGGCGATAATGACAATGTATGACCCGAGAATAAAGCTTGCTGGCCAGGTTATTGAGGAAGTTAAAAACTTTTTCTCAGAAAAAGTTTATAAAACCGTAATACCGAGGAATGTAAGACTTAGCGAAGCACCAAGTTACGGTAAGTCAATAATGGAATATGACCCGGATTGCAAAGGGGCAGAGGCTTATAGTAATTTTACAAAGGAAGTGATTGAAAATGGCTAAAAGAGGTTTGGGTAGAGGGCTGGGAGCGCTTATTCCATCGTTAAATAAGCCTTCTGAAGATGAAGCTCGAGCAGTTGTAGAGATGCCTGTGGATAAGATTATCCCGAATAGAAATCAGCCCAGGAACAGGTTTGATGATGAATCGCTGGCAGAGCTCGCAGAATCTATAAAAGAGTTTGGAGTTATACAACCCATAGTGGTAAGGAAGATTGATGGAGAAGAAAGATATGAAATAATAACAGGTGAAAGAAGGTTCAGGGCAACAAAAAAAGTTGGAAAGGATACGATTCCTTCTATCATAGTTAAGGAAATCGATGATATATCTTCGCTTGAAATGGCTCTTATAGAGAACATACATAGAGACAACCTGAGCCCTATGGAGAAGGCGTACACATTCAGACAGCTTTTAGATGAGTTTAAGATTACGCACAACCAGCTATCGCAGAAAATTGGAAAAAGCAGGGTATCTATAACTAATTCATTAAGGCTACTCTCGCTCCCGATAGAGATACAGAAGTTAATAAATGAAGAGAAGATAAGCGAAGGTCATGCGAGGGCGATACTTGCGATAGACGGAGATAACGAGAGAGTAAAAATCGCGAATCTTATCATAAGCAATGGAATGAGCGTAAGAGATGTAGAGAAGATGATTGGCAGGAGCAGTAAGCCGGAATCAAAAACTAAAGAAAGAAAGATTTTACAGCTCACAAAGCTACCGGATATATCAAACAAAATCTCCAGCTATGTTAATGCTCCTGTGAAGATACAGATGGGTAAGAGAAAAGGAAGAATTATAATAGACTTTGGTTCTATAAAGGATCTGGAGAGAATAGTAGGTAGAATTGTCGGATAGTAAGCCGGTTTGGCTAAAGAAAAAGATAGTTTTAGATAGTGCAAGAGTTAGTGAAGTTAAAAAGCTTGTAGATGATTTGCATTTGAACACGGTTTGCCAGAGCGCTATGTGCCCCAATATTTTTGAGTGTTTTGCTAATAGAACTGCAACCTTTATGCTTATGGGGGATATCTGCACAAGAAACTGTTCTTTTTGCAGTGTTAAATCAGGCAGACCTGATAAGCTTGATGAAGATGAGCCATACAGGATCGCAAGAGCAGTAAAAAAGATGGGGCTCAAATATATTGTAATGACATCGGTAACAAGAGACGACCTCCCTGATGGAGGTAGCAATCATTTCGTCAGGACCTTGCAGGAAGTAAAAAAACTAAACCCGGGAGTCCGGATAGAATGTCTCATACCGGATTTCAAAGGCAGCAAGGATAGTCTTAAGGCGGTTCTTGATGAGGGACTGGATGTATTGAACCATAACATGGAAACAGTTGAAAGGATATTCAGGAAGGTTCAAAAAGCTTCAGATTATGAAACATCGCTTGGAGTGTTGAGGAATGTAAAATTATTAAGGCCTGACATTTTTACGAAATCAGGATTTATGCTGGGGCTTGGCGAAACGGAGAAAGAAGTAGAAAGTTTGCTTTCGGACTTGAAAAAGGTGGATTGTGATATCGTTACGATAGGACAGTATTTGAGGCCATCCGGGAAGAATACGCCAGTAAAAAAATATTATAATGAGGAAGAATTCGGTAGAATAGGTAAAATGGCGGAGGTATTTGGCTTCAAAGCAGTGTTAAGCGGGATATTCGTAAGGTCTTCTTACAAAGCGGATTCTTTGCTGGAGAAGGCCTTAAATAGCAGCAAAGGAAAATTCGCAGGGGTTGATGGTAAGTCCAGATCTATCATAGCTGGTAATAGTTGAGAAATATTATGAAATGAAAGGCTCGTATTGCTTACTTATAAGATGCAGGAAGAAGCAGCTAATAGAAGTTGGCAGGCTTGGCAGCATAGGTTTTAGAGAGGGATTTTATCTGTATATAGGTTCCGCTCTTGGTGGTATCGAGAAAAGGGTTTTAAGGCATCTTGGAGGGAGAAATAAGAATTTCTGGCACATTGATTATTTTCTGTCAAATCCTTTTGTAAGTGTCGATTATATATACTGTATAGAGAGTAGCAGGAAAATAGAGTGTGAAATTGCGAAAAAGGTAAATGAAATCGGGACCCCTATAGACGGATTTGGTTCGTCTGACTGCAAGTGTAAGAGCCATTTATTTTTTATAAATCCTGAAACAGGGTAGGGTCAGGGTAAAAACAGGGAGCATGTAGCGATACGGCTTCCTGAGAAGGTCAAATAAAATATGAGGGAGGGCTAAGAAATGGTTGAGGCATATGTTCTGATGAAATCAGAACCGGGTCAGCAAGGGGATATTTATACCAAGGTTTCCAAATTGAGAGGTGTAAAATCTGTTAAAACGGTTGTGGGTCCGTATGACCTTATAATATTCATAGAAAGTGAAAGCCTGGATGAATTTGGAAAAATGGTTATATCGAAGATACAGAATTTAAAGGGAGTCAAAGATACTACTTCATGTATAGTTGTGGAGCCGATTTAATATTTAAAGCCGGTTTCCGGAAATGATATGGATATAAAATTTGTTATGAAGGAGGGATTAATATGGTGTTTAGAGACGGCGAGGAAATTAAAATGCGGGCGAAGGCATTAAGGTCTGTACCAAAGATAATTATAGGGGTAATTGTCCTGATTTTGGTTTTAGTTCTGTCGTTTAATATTTTTGTAATAGTACAGGCAGGAAATGTAAAAGTTCTTACCCAGTTCGGGAGGACGACAGGCGTAACATTTACTCCCGGCCTTAATTTAAAGGTTCCTTTTATACAGAATACCGTTAATTATTCAACAAGGCAGGTTACTTACGAAACAAGCGATTATCCAGAAACCAGCCAGGCGAATTACCCGGATTATTTAGTTGATACCACTTCCTCCGATGGTCAGCAGATTCAACTGAAGTACACTATAAGGTTTTCTATTGATGGCCAGAAAGCGGAATGGATATATAACAATATAGGTGATATGGATAACGTAGTAGAAAAGGTAGTAAAGACGGAGGCGAGGTCGCTTTCAAGAAATATACCGAAAAAATACAGTGCGGCGCAGCTTTACTCCGAGCAGGTCTTCGATGTCCAGCAGGAGATAGAAGATACTCTCAGGCCGGTGTTTGAAGAAAATGGAATAATCCTGGACGAGTTTCTTTTAAGAAAGATAGATTTTACGCAGGAATATTTTAGCGTTCTTGAGGAAAAGCAGATAGCAGAGGAGAAAATCGTGGTGGAACAGAACATACTCGAACAGGAAAAGATAAAAAAAACCTTTAAGGTACTGTATGAGATGAGCCAATT
>CAYVWW010000122.1:0-4158 GCA_964455605.1 uncultured Actinomycetota bacterium
TTATCTTTTATTTTCCTTTTATTTATATACTTTTTTAAATCACTCATGTCTTTAATTTTGATTCTTATAACTAAAAAATGTTAATTTATGTGTTAACTTATGCCAATTAATTTTAAATACCCAGATTAAGATTTATAAACCAGAAAAAATTGCAGAATTATATAATTTAAAAACAGATTTAAAAAGATCTTAACAAAAACTTGAGCTATACTAAGGATGAGGCTACTTTATTATTTTTTATCTCCTGAATATGTTTCATAAAATAATATAATTTCAACGAACGTTGAAACTTATAATATTAATGAAACTCATTTTTAAAGTTAACTATTTCTCAATGATTCACATAAAGCTTTATAATGCTCTTCATCTTTAATTTTAATTGTTTTTAGAATAAAACTTACAGCATGTACAACTTCTTCAACATCCGGAAATTTTTGAGCTCGTGAAGGGTTTCTTTCGTGTGAATATTCATTTATCAATTTCAATATACTTTGTCTTTCGTTTAGTTCTACATTTTCTAAAAATTTATCAGCTTTATCTTTAAATTCTTTTCCATCTGGATATCTCATATAGAGATATGCTTCAAAAAATCTGCGTAAAATATTTGGGAGCAAATATAATAAATCATATTTGGACTTACCATTAGAATCATGAAATTCTTTGATAATTTTGAACAAATAATTATATTCGCTCCTATAATTCTTCAAAACTTCTGGCAGATCTTCAATGCAAGAATATTCCTCATCTTCAATTAATATTTTTTTTATAAGATAAAGATTACATTTTTTCTCTCCAAGACCATTACGGTGACTCCTTCTCAAATCTTTTAATAAATTAAAGAAATCAAAATTATGCGTAGTTATAAAAAGTTGTCCACAATTCTTTAATTTCTCGTTAATAAATGCGTAAACTTTAAAAATATGATTACTATCTAGACTTGATACCGGATCATCTATAAAAACTACTGCATCATTAAAATTAAAATTTGTTTCTTCAAGTCTTGCAAAAAAGTACACAAGAGAAATAATATTTCTTTCGCCTGCGCTCAAATTTTGTGCTATATCATTATTTCTGTAAAGTTTATACTTTCCGTTATCTGTTAATTTAACTTTTAATTTATCACTATAAAAAAATAGCTTTAAGTATATGTTAATCTTATCAGCTCCAATTGACTCAGATTTAATTTTTTTATTAATACTTTCTTCTCTTTCTTCCAAACTGCTTATTTTTGAATTTAATTCTTTTATATCGTCCTCTAATTTTTGAATTTTATCTTTCTCTTCAATATATTTTTTTTCTTTTATAAATTCAACTGTGTAATGATTAATAAGCGCACTCTTAGCTTTTTTCTTCTCCTCTTCAATAGACTCTACTTTAGCTTTATGCTCGTTTATAATATCTTTTATTTTTTTAATACTTCTTTCTAGCTCCGAGGTATTATCAGCAAATTCTTTTAATTCCAAACGATCAAAAGGATTTTTTCTTTTTCTATTGAGTTCTTCTTTCAAAGATTTAAGTGTGGAAACATAGTCATTTTTTAAAGTGCCTAAAGAGATTAAACTATTCTCAAACTCGTCTTGCAAATCTTCAAATAAACGAGCTTTATCTGGGAAGCTTATTCCTTCTATTTCTTCAATATGATTTTGTATTTCAATTCCCTTGCTACTAATATTATCAAGAATATTATCAAGTTCTTTAGTGAAGTGCTTTTCTAAACGTTCAAATAAATCAGGTGGTAATTTATTACCACAAAATTGGCATACTTCCTCATTTTTATGTAAATTGATACCTTCTCTAACCCAACTACTTAATTCTGGATTTTCTTTTAATTTTATTATTATTTTCTGCGCACTTATTTTTTGGTTAACAATGCTTTTTACTTCTAATATATAATTAGGAAGATCCAATTGAGGAAAGTAAAATTCAATATTATCAAGCTTTTTACTTTCATAAATATTTCGTTTTTTTTCTATTTCATTATTATTTAAAATATAGTTTTGGTAGGAGTCTTTTATAAAATTAATTTTCTCATCTAATTTATTTTTATCAAATTCTTTTGGGTTTGTAATTCTTAAAATAGTTCTTATTTCAGATGCTTTACTTGTGCAAGAATTATCTAAGCTGTTCTCGGCTATATCTTTTTGTTTTACGCTCTTTTTAACTAATTCTTCCTTTCCTTTTTTTTCTTCAACTATTCCTTCAATCTTCTTGTGTAAATCTTTTATTTCTTTTCCTAAAATTAAAACTGGATCTATCTCGGCATTTTTGTTATCCCAATCAAAGTTTTCCTCAGTAAATTCATCATTAAATGAACGAATCGGATAATCTTTTGAAATGTCCAACTGATTAATATCTCCATTATCAGTTTCGATTACAAATTCAATATATGGATAATTTGGATGTTTAGTCTTTTTTTCCAAATATCTAAAAATTCTTGACAGCGATGTCTTTCCTGAATAATTCCAGCCATAAAAGAAGTTATATCTTAAAAATTTTGGGCAATTAATATTCCATTTGAAATCTCTAAATGTCGCAAGATTTTTAATTTTTTTAATCTTTTTTATATACATTTGGTATTTCTTTTTCTATAAATTTAATTTCCTCTTCATTTAAATGATAAAGTTTGTAGACCATACTATTAATTGCATGATTGTATATCTTAAATTCTTTATTATCTTGAAAACTACTCTCATATTTTTTAAATTTAGCTAGATTAAGTATTTTTTCAACTTCTTTTATCAGAGGTATCTGCTGTTCAACTATATGTGGCTTAAGTAATGGTAATTTAAGTAAGGGTTCTTTATCTATTTGATAATTATTACCCTGCATTTTCCCCTTATATTTTAACCAGAAAGCAATTAATTTTGAGTTAAGAATAGCTGTCAGATATCTCATGTCTACTCTATTTGTTTTTATAATATAAAATGCTGCAGATACATAACTGTCAAAGTCAACAAAAGTAAATGTGGGTTCATTACATTTTCTAACAGAAATTATTTTTTCACCAATAAAGAACATCTGATCTCTAGCCCTATGTAAACCGTAAGGTTTGTTATCCGAAGTTATAACTTTTTTAAATTTATCAAGATGTTCCTTAATATTTGTATAATTTTTCATCTTACTGTAATTCTTAAAAGTAGAGTCAGTATAAATTACCCAATATTTATTTTTTGGGTTGGCATAATATTTGAATAATTCTTTAGTAGTATATGCAGGTTTTATCAATTTGAGTTCTTCTTTTGTAAGTTGAATAGAGTTTTTTTCTGCATCATTTAATAAAAATATTCCTTGTCCAACTTTAAAATCATCACCTAAAATTTTTTGCCTTGCTATATTAACAATACCATGGTGATGGTGTATACCATTTGTTGCTTCTTTTTCATTAAGTTTAAAATTACTAGTTTTAGCTATTTTATTAAGAAGTTTTTCAATCCTTTCATGACCAAAGGTGAGTACATTATCTATCATATACTTTTTTTTTATAAGCGGCGTCAAATAATCAACATGATAATTTTCATTTTTTTCAAGAAGATCTAATACATCATTAAACGAAACTTCACTTGTATAATTTAATCTTCTGTAGTCAAATTCATAGAAGTTAGATTTAATATTCTTTTGAAAAATCATAATCATAGTTTGGATGCCTGTATTCTCAAAGATTTTATAATCCCCAAAATCTAAAAGCTCTATTATTTTACAATCTGACAACACCTTTCTTCTCATTTTACTAGCGCCATAACTCGTGACCCAATTATTTTGAGCTATGAATGTTAGAATTCCCTTGTCTTTTATTAAATCTATTCCTTTGCATATAAAAAAATACCAGATATCCATTTTCCCTTGGTAATATGGAGATTCTCTTAACCCATCAAAAGAGCTTCTATTTACATATTCTTTAATGTATGGAGGATTAGCTATAACAATATTAAATCCACTTTGCGTATGAAAAACTTCAGAGAAATATACCTCAAAATCAAATTCTTTATGTCCATTCGTTATTTTAAATATTTTTTCATTTATTCTATCTTTTAATTCTTTCTTTTTAATTGGGCTTATTTCATCAAAAAATTTCTTCTTTAAACTTTCAAGTTCACTAAATAATCCCTGATTAAAAAGATTCTTCTCAATACTCATAAGAGAATTACCACAAACAATCTT
>CAYVWW010000123.1:0-4094 GCA_964455605.1 uncultured Actinomycetota bacterium
TTTCAATAGAATAATTTATACCTTACGGTGATAAGCTATAAGAATAATTTCAGGTAAATTTAAAGGTAAAAAATTAAAAGCTCCTTCTAATTACGAAATCAGGCCAACCCTGGATAGTGTAAAAGAGAGTATTTTTAATGTTATAGGCAGTAAAATAAAAGGGGCGAATGTGCTTGATTTATTTGCAGGGAGCGGCTCTCTGGGAATAGAGTCATTAAGCCGTGGATGCAATGTGGCATATTTCGTAGACGGAAGCTACGGGTCTATAAACTTGATAGAATATAACATAAAGGGATTAAAAATAAGTGCCGAAAAGTATAAAATAATAAAAAGCGATGTTTTTAAATTTGTGAAATTTTATGAGGGTTTGAAGTGGGACATAATATTTATAGACCCACCTTATAAGATTAAAAGTGATATAATGGTAGAAATATTTGATGCTATATCAGAGAAAAAGATTACCGGAAGTGATTCTTTAATAATTTATGAGTGTTTTTTTAAAAAGATTGTTGAAGAAGAAATAAAGAAACTGAATTTAATAAAGGAGTCACGTCTGGGAGATAAAAAGATACTTTATCTATCACCTTATTAAAAAAATAGATATAAGGATTTAAAAAAAATGGAAAGAATAGCATTATGCCCCGGTACATATGACCCTATGACAAAAGGGCATATGGATATAATTAGCAGGTGCTCGAAAATCTTTTCGAAAGTAGTAGTGGCGATATCGGAGAGCCCTAAGAAAGAGCCTCTTTATTCTGTTGAAAGAAGAATAGATTTTGTAAAGAGGTCTCTTGAGGATCTGGAAAATATAGAGGTAATTACCTTCAATGGCCTGCTAGTGGAACTTGCCAGAAAAGTTAATGCAACTGTTATAATAAAGGGTTTAAGGGCTATATCGGATTTCGAATATGAGTTCCAGATGGCGCAAATTAATAAAAAATTAAATCCAGAAGTAGAAACGGTATTCATGGTAACGAATCCGAAGTATGCCTATCTGAGTTCGAGTGCGGTCAAAGAAGTGGCGATGTTTAATGGATGTATCAAGGGATTGGTTCCTGAAAAAATAGAAAATGATATAGTCGAAAGTTTTGATAAAAAAAATTTTAAATAGCAAAGATATATATGGAATATGGAGAAAGATATGGATGCATTTGAGATAATCGATAAAATAGAAGAATTCCTGGACAAGAGCAAGAGGATACCTTTTTCGTCTAATATTATTGTTAATGAAAGTGAAATATATGATCTGATGGATGAGCTTAGAAATATTCTTCCAGAAGAATTGAAACAATCGAGATGGATTGTTAAGGAAAGAGAAAATATGGTGGAAGAAGCCAAGAGATATTCTGAAAAAATGGTTAAAGAGGCAAAGGAGAGATCAGAAGTCCTGGTCAGTGAAACAGAAGTACTGAAAAATGCTAACAGGAAAGCGGAAGAACTAATGTCGGCAGTGGAGGCAAGGGCAAGAACAATAAGGCTTGAGGCAGAGGATTATGCTGATGAAAAGCTGGCAAATCTTGAAGCGGTATTGCACAAGCTTCTGACTGCTATAGAGAAGGGAAGGGAGCAGTTCAGGGGAGAAGCAGGTCCGGGAGAAAAATAGTTATGAATGCTACTCTTAATTGATATTTTAAAAGTTTGACTATTATTTATTGAATAATAATTTTTTTATGTTATATTTATGTGTTTGTGTTCGCTTATAAAAAGTTTGTAAAATTATGCTGAACAGGAGGAAATAGAATTGGCTGTTCCTAAAAGTAAGACATCAAAGTCGAAGAGAGATAAAAGAAGAACTCATGACAAGTTAAAAATATTAAATATTATTGAGTGCCCGCGTTGCCATAGTAAAAAAATTGCTCACAGAGTCTGCCTGAATTGCGGCTATTACTTAGAAAATGAGATAATATCTTTCGAGAGCAAGGAAAAAAAGAAAGAAGTAAAGGAAGCTACCAAGTAGTATCTGGTTATACCTTGAATTGGAGGTTTGCAATTTGAGTCTAGGAAATTTTTTTTGTCCCAGGTCTGTAGCGTTAGTAGGAGCTTCCAGGGAAAAAGGTAAAGTTGGCCGCGTTATACTCGAGAACCTCATAGAGTCCGGCTTTAAAGGTAAGATATTTCCGGTGAATCCAAAAGCAGATAAAATATGTGGCTTGAGTTGCTACCCTTCAGTTTTAGATATCCCGGGTGATTTCGAAATGGCTATCCTGGCAATACCTGCAATGCATACGCCCACTGTTTTAGAGGATTGTTCAAAAAAGAATATAAAATGGTCTATCATAATATCTGCAGGCTTTAAGGAAAATGGCGTAGAGGGAGCAAAGAGGGAAAGAAAATTAGCTGATATAGCCCGGAAGAACGGCATAAGAATTCTTGGCCCAAACTGTCTTGGTATTATTAATACTTCATGCCCTATCAATGCCTCGTTTTCAAGCAACATGCCTCCCAGGGGCAATATCGGTTTTTTATCACAGTCCGGAGCTCTTGGAACTTCCGTCCTTGACTGGGCAAAAACGAATAATATCGGATTCTCCAAGTTCGTTTCCCTTGGCAATAAATCCGATATCTCGGAGAATGACCTTATTGACGATCTGGAAAATGATGAAGATACGAAAGTTATAACTGCATATCTTGAAGGTGTAAAAGATGGTAAAGAATTCATTAAAATATCTTCAAGGGTTTCCAGAGAGAAACCGATAATAATTATAAAATCAGGAAATACGGATGCCGGTGCAAGAGCGGTATCGTCTCATACCGGAACACTGGCAGGTTCGGCCAGCGCATACGAGGCTGCTTTTAAGCAATCGGGGATAATAAGGGCAAATACCATAAGGGACTTTTTTAATTACGCGATAGCTTTTTCCTGCCAGCCATTGCCTAAAGGTAAAAAAGTTGTAATAATAACAAATGCGGGAGGGCCTGGCATAATGGCTACTGACGCATGTGAGAAAAATAATATTATGCTGGCCACTCTCGGAAAAGAAACTGTTGAGAGATTAAAAGATTTTTTGCCTGAAGAGGCTAATTTTTACAACCCCATAGATGTTCTTGGTGATGCTCTCGCAGACAGATATAAAAAAACTATTGAATTGGTACTGAGAGATAAAAATGTGGAAGCGGTAATTATATTGCTTACTCCTCAGGCAATGACGCAGAGTCTGGAGACAGCGAGGGCGATTGCGGAAATACTAAAAAGCCATGGGGGCAGGATACCTGTGCTAACGAGTTTTATAGGAGGGGCAGAAGTTAAAGAGGCTGTAGAATTTTTAGCTGAAAAGGGTATACCGAATTTTAGTATTCCGGAAGAGGCAATAGATACGTTGAAGGTTATGATTAATTATAATTCCCGGGAGTCAGAAAAAAATTCCGATATCGATAATTTTGATGTTAATAAAGATAGTGTAAAAGAGATATTTGAAAAATGCCGTATAGAAGATAGGTTAAAGCTGGGAGAGATGGAGGCGAGAGGAGTCCTTAAAGCATACGGCATAAATCTGCCCGTGGTCGGACTTGCCCGCGATAAAAACGAGGCAAAGGATATTGGCAGGAGAATTGGCTACCCGCTGGTGTTGAAAATTGATTCACCAAGTATTTTGCATAAGACTGATGTGGGCGGCGTAATAATAAATATAAAAAATGAGATAGAACTTGAAAAGAGCTATGATGATATTCTTTTTAACATACTGAAATATATGCCTGATGCTAATATAAGGGGAGTTCTGGTACAGGAGTTCGTTGGAAGCAAGAAAGAGATTATAATAGGAGTAAATGAGGATAAACAATTTGGTCATATAATTATGTTTGGGCTTGGGGGGATATATGTTGAAACCCTAAAGGATGTTTCTTTCAGGATAGCACCTGTTAGCAGACAGTCTGCAGCAGAAATGATAAGGGAAATAAGGACTATTAAGATACTGGAGGGCGTAAGAGGTGAGAGTCCTTCAGATATAGATAGTATAGTTGAAATTATATTAAAAGTTTCGCAACTGGTTACGGATTTTCCGGAAATAGTGGAGATGGATATAAACCCCTTGTTCGTAAAAAAGAAAGGGGAAGGTTCTTTAGCCGGTGATGCAAGAATAAGAATAGGAGGT
>CAYVWW010000124.1:0-4059 GCA_964455605.1 uncultured Actinomycetota bacterium
AGAGGCGATCCAGTTTCTGCTTTGTAAATTTGCCTATCTCCTGTCCGATTTTCCTGAAATAAGTAATATAGAAATAAATCCCTTCGGTATCGATGCCGTGGGGGGTACCGTGCTGGATGCCAAGGTTGTGCTGGATAAGGACCTTGTAGGTAAAGAGGTGGAGCCATACTCTCATATGGTAATATCCCCTTACCCGAGCGAGTATATAATTGATTTTAAAATGAAAGACGGGCGCAATGCAGTGCTAAGGCCGGTAAGGCCCGAAGACGAGCCGATGGAAGAAGAGATGTTTAAGAATTTTTCAGAGCAGACACAGCGTTTCAGGTTTTTCCAGTTGATAAAAGATATAACCCATGAGCTGCTTATAAGATATACCCAGATAGATTACTACAGGGAAATAGCGATAATTGCCGAGGTTGGAGAAAAAGGTAAGAAAAAGATGGCAGGGGTTGTGAGACTGATAGCGGACCCGTATAACGAAACTGCCGAGTTTGCCATCGTAGTTGCGGATCCATGGCAGTATAAGGGTCTGGGCAATAAATTAACCGATTATATGCTGGAAATAGCAAAGGAGAGAAAAACAAAGAAGTTGTATGCAAGCGTCCTGGATGAGAATGTAATAATGCTGCATATGCTAAAAAAAAGGGGTTTTAAAATTATAGAAAATGACGGGGAAAATTATTGCGAACTTGAGCTAGGGTAAAATTGGCTTATCCGCGCGTAATTTCCACCGTATTTTATTGAATTATTTCACTGGAATTGAATATTGATAATTTATGAGTTCTGTGAAAATTGTTTTTTGTATTGAGTTTTAGAAAGAATCTGGTAGACTATGCAATGTTACTTTTTTGGGAATTATTGCAAAGATAATAACATATTAAATTATTCGTTTAGGAAAGGAATGGTTTGTAATGGAAGAAACAAAGGACACCCAGCCTTTAGTGTCTAAGGGGCGCAAATTTCCACCTTCTCCTGAGATCCAGAAAAATGCCTGGATTTCTTCGATGGAGCAGTACCAGGAAATGTGGGAGCAGTCAATTAATAATCCCGATAAATTCTGGCTGGAACAGGCAAAGGTTCTTGACTGGTACAAAGAACCTACCAGGTCACTGGACTATACCTGGGATGTAAAATCCAGAACTATAAAGCACTCATGGTTTGCAGATGGCGAGCTAAATGTATCATACAACTGCCTCGATCGTCATCTCGGGACGGAAATCGAAAATAAGACTGCCCTTATCTGGCAGGGTGAAGAAGATAGCGCAGTTAAGAAATTTACATATAAGGAACTGCACGGGGAAGTCTCCAAATTTGCGAATGTATTAAAATCCAGAGGTATTAAAAAGGGAGACAGAGTGGCAATTTACATGCCAATGGTTCCGGAACTGGCAGTTGCTATGCTGGCATGCTCGCGTATTGGTGCGATTCACTCCATTATTTTTGGAGGTTTCAGCGCGGATGCAATTAGCGACAGGGTAAATGACTCTAATTGCAAGATGCTGATTACTACGAATGTTTCGGTTCGCGCAGGGAAGCATATTCCGCTAAAGAAGATTGCCGACGAGGCGCTGGAAAAATGCCCGACCATAGAGTATGTAATCGTTGCAAAAATAGATGGTGAAGACTGTAATATGAAAGAAGGGCGTGACTTCTGGTACAGTGATGAAATGGCTAAGGCGAGCGATGATTGCCCACCGGAGAAAATGAATGCAGAAGACCCACTTTTCATCCTTTACACATCTGGTTCAACCGGTAAGCCGAAAGGCGTTGTTCACACGACAGCCGGTTACCTGCTGCATGTGGCAATATCACACAAAATGGTATTTAACATTCATGAAGACGATATCTACTGGTGTACGGCAGATATTGGATGGGTTACGGGACATAGCTATATCGTCTACGGTCCTCTGGCAAATGGGGCAACTACCATGATGTTCGAAGGTGTGCCTACATATCCGGATGCCGGAAGGTTCTGGCAGATTTGTGATAAGTTCAAAGTTACAGTATTTTATACCGCACCTACTGCAATAAGGGCATTGATGCGTCTTGGCGATGAGTGGGTGGCTAAACATAAGCTGGATTCACTGAGGATACTTGGAACAGTCGGGGAGCCAATTAACCCGGAGGTATGGCTGTGGTATCGTGAAAAAGTAGGGCATAACCGTTGTCCTGTTGTAGATACATGGTGGCAGACCGAAACAGGCGGGTTTATGATAACTCCGCTGCCCGGTGCCATGACGCTGAAACCCGGAAGCGCATCACGTCCATTTTTCGGAGTTGACCCTGTTGTATTGAGGGATGACGGAACAGAGTGTGACCCGAATGAAAACGGCAAGCTCTGTATAAAGAAACCATGGCCCGGAATGATGAGGACGATGTGGGGTAACCACGAGAGGTTTATTGATACTTACTTTGTAATGTTTGACAATATGTATTTTACTGGTGACGGATGCCGTGTTGATGAAGATGGCGACCTGTGGTTAATGGGCCGAATCGATGATGTTGTCAATGTATCCGGACACCGAATCGGTACCGCAGAGGTTGAAAGTGCACTGGTAAGCCATGATAAGGTTGCAGAAGCGGCAGTTACTCCTATACCTCACGATATTAAGGGCCAGGCATTGTATGCTTTCGTTACCCTCAAAAAAGGTGTTGATGAAAGCGATGAGCTCAAAAAGGAGCTTATCCTTCATGTCCGTAAGGAAATCGGACCCATTGCCACACCAGAAGCAATACAGTTCGCAAAGGCACTGCCTAAAACAAGATCCGGTAAGATTATGAGGCGTATCCTCCGTAAGATTGCCGAGAAAAATACGGATAATCTGGGTGATATCACTACACTTGCTGACCCGAGTGTCGTAGAGATACTGATAGCCGGGCGTGGTGAATAGGAACCTATGATGTAATTAAAATGGGTGTATCGCAGGACGGTACACCCATTTTTTTATAACTATAAAAAGGAGATTTTATGGGAAATAGTAATGATTCTTTACCTGTTGAAAACAAAGGCTGGCTGGTAACATTTGCGGGAATGGGGATAAACCTGGCGCTTGGTATTCTTTATACCTGGAGCGTTATCAGTGAAGCCATCCCTGCCGAATGGGGCTGGAACGAAACTGCTAAATCACTGCCTTATATGTTCGCGTGCCTTGTATTTTCGCTGGTTATGGTAGGAGCGGGGCGCATGCAGGACAAAATCGGTCCGGCTATCGTTGCTGCCATTGGGGGGCTTCTGGTCGGCGTTGGGTTTATTATCGCAAGCCAGACCACCTCGGCCATTGGCTATATGATAGGGTTTGGAATACTGACAGGTGCCGGTATTGGTTTTGCCTATGCAGCCACCACTCCACCGGCAGTTAAATGGTTCCCTGCCGCAAGGACGGGCCTGATAGCTGGGCTGGTAGTTTCCGGTTTCGGGCTGGCATCTGTTTATACTGCGCCGCTTTCAAGATGGCTTATTGCCGAGTTTGGGATCCAGACGGCTATGTTAATTCTGGGTGTAGGATTTTTCGTTCTGATAACAGGTTTCAAGTCAATCGCAATGTTGATATGGAATGGAATGGCAGGATTTTTGCAGTCGCCTCCAAAAGGATTTGTTCCTGAAAAGGTTGAAACTGTTAAGAAGGAAACCGTTCACGATAAAGAAAACTGGACACCTGTTGAGATGCTCAAGTCACCACAGTTCTACCTTATCTGGTTTATGTATGCCTTCGGTGCAGGGGCAGGGCTTATGATCATATCAAAACTGGCTACTATCGCTGTCAATCAGGCAAGTATTCAGCTTGGATTTGTTCTGGTCGCAGTTCTTGCCATTGGTAATGGCGCCGGCCGGGTTATTGCCGGGCTACTGAGTGATAAAATAGGGCGAAAGGCAACATTATTTTTAATTTTTGCAATACAGGCAGTGGCTATCTTCCTGCTTTCGATTACGAAGGAAGGTAATTTACTGGCAACCGTACCGGTAATGGCACTTTTATCAGCGCTGGTTGGTATGAACTATGGCGCAAATCTATCTCTTTTCCCCGCGCTGACCAAAGATTTTTACGGATTAAAAAACTT
>CAYVWW010000125.1:0-4049 GCA_964455605.1 uncultured Actinomycetota bacterium
AATAGTAAGATTTGCAGAAAAAAATAACATAATAGTCTGTCATGATAATGCATATTCGGATACTTTTATAGGTAG
Source organism: uncultured Actinomycetota bacterium (assembly GCA_964455605.1). Classification (GTDB taxonomy): domain Bacteria; phylum Actinomycetota; class Humimicrobiia; order Humimicrobiales; family Humimicrobiaceae; genus JAQVEM01. The sequence goes on from CAYVWW010000125.1 coordinate 76, forward strand.
TGAAAGACCAATGAGCTATCTTAACGCAGATATTTTAAAAAGCACAGGCATAGAATTAAATTCACTCTCAAAAACATTTAATATGACTGGCTGGAGGATAGGTTATGCGGTAGGAAACAATAAAATGATAGAAAGCATTGGCAAATATAAGACCAATGTTGATTCGGGCGTCTTTAATGCTATACAGTATGCAGCTGCAATGGCTCTAAAAAATTATGACAAATATTCAAAACAAAATAATGAGATTTATGATGTAAGAAGGAAAATGGTTAAAAAAGCACTTGATGATATGGGAATTGCTTATTATAACTCCAATGCTACCATATATGTGTGGGCAAGCGTTCCTGAAGGGCATACGTCAGGGTCTTTCGCGAAAATGCTTCTTGAAAAAGCTAACGTAGTTGTAACGCCTGGAAGTGAATTTGGTAAATTTGGGGAAGGCTTTTTCAGGATATCTCTTACGATAAATAACGAGAGATTGAATGAAGCCCTCGATAGGATAAGGGAAGTTTTATAAAATTATAAAATATTTTATATAAAATGAATTTTATTAAAAGTAAATTATACTGCAAATGATTAAAGAGAAAGTCCTTTTAATCTTTACATGCTTCAATAGACTAAAAAGAAATAACAAAGAAATATCATCAAAATATGAGCATATTAATAAAAATGTAGAAGAACTGAAGAATCTGACAATAAGCGCAGGTGCCGATGTTAGCGATATTATTTACTGCAAAGACAGTACCCCTAATCCGAAGTATCTTATAGGCACCGGTAAACTTGAAGAAGCAAAAAGAATCGTAGACGATAAAAAAATAGAGCTTGTTATTTTTGACGATGAAATAACTCCAACGCAACAGAGAAATATACAAAATAAACTTGATGCTAAAGTAATAGATAGAACTGCTCTTATACTTGATATTTTCGCGCAGAGGGCACATAGCAGTGAAGGAAAACTCCAGGTTGAGCTTGCTCAATTAAATTACCTGCTCCCAAGATTGGCAGGGAAGGGGATAGAGCTATCAAGACTTGGAGGCGGAATAGGGACAAGAGGACCTGGCGAAACCAAACTCGAAGTTGACAGAAGAAAAATCAGGAAAAGGATAAAACAGCTTGAAAAGAAAATATATAAGATAGGTATTCAGAGAAACATACAGAGGAAAAAAAGGGAAGAAGGTGATGTTTTAAGCATAGCACTTGTAGGTTACACTAATAGTGGAAAGACTACTTTGCTTAATTCAACTACTAAATCTAACGCCTACGTGGAAAACCGCTTATTTTCAACACTCGATTCTACTACCAGAAGAATTAAAATAAATTCCGGTCCGGAGATACTTTTATCGGACACTGTCGGTTTTATAGACAAGCTGCCGCATCAGCTAGTAGCTTCTTTTAAATCGACTCTCGAAGAGGTAAAGAAATCGGATATAATGCTTATGGTTGTAGACATTGCAGAACAGGGTTATGAAGATGAAATAATAAGCGTTAAAAAAGTCTTAAAAGAGATAAACGCAGATGATAAACCAATTATAATGGTATTTAACAAAATAGATAAAATAAACACAGAAAGACTTAACAGAATAAAATCCATATATAAAGACGGGGTATTTATTTCAGCACTAAAAAAGACAGGTTTTGATGAGTTATTTTCTAAAATAATGAAGTTAATCGAGAAAAATTATGCAAGCATTACAGTAAAAATACCATACGATGATAATAAAATTATGTCTTTCATATACGATAACTGCAATATTTTAAAAAGGGTAGATATGGAAGATAGTTCGATTATCGATATATACACAAGTTTAAAAAATTGTTCTTTACTATCAAGATATATTTATAGAGATAAATCCAAAAAAAAACAGGTAACAAAATAGTTATTAAAAATATTTTCTTATTACACCTATGACTTTTCCAAGTATTTTTACATCTTTCACTATTATAGGTTCCATATAATCATTTTCAGGCATCAATTTTATTTTTTTGTCAACCTTGAAAAATCTTTTAACAGTAGCCTCATCTTCAAGAAGGGCAACTATTATCTCGCCGTTTATGGCATCATCCTGCTTTCTTACGACGATATAGTCCCTATCAAGTATGCCGGCGTTAACCATACTATCGCCCCTTACATGAAGTATAAAAACCTCTTTTTTACCTTTTAAGAAATCCGATGTCAGGGGGAAATAATCTTCTATGTTTTCCTCTGCCAGTATAGGCCTTCCCGCTGCTATTCTACCAACAACGGGGACATATACCATATTGTTGGAGTTAGCCTCTATTGCATCGTCTCCGTATTTTGCAAGAACAGATATTGCACGGGGCTTTGACTGGCTCCTCTTAAGATAACCTTTTTCCTCAAGTTTTTTTAAGTGTGAATGAACTGTTGCCGAAGAGCTTAGATTGACAGCTTTGGCTATTTCTCTAACAGAAGGGGGATATCCGGATTCTTTTATTTTATCATTAATAAACTTAAGTATTTTTTCCTGTCTCGGTCCAATTTCTTTATTAATATTTTTTATAATTGTAAGTCCTTTTACTATATATAATTTGTAAGTAATTATACCAAAAAAATAAACTTAACGCAAACACAAGTTCGCCCATAGGTATGAGTTTATGTTTTAGCTTAATGCTGGTCATTTAAAGAAAAATAAAAACAAACGGCGCAGGTTTTTTAGTCTTCCGCCTTCTTTACCCAGGTCATCATCTTCCTTAGCTCTTTACCTACTTTTTCTATTAGATGATTTTCTTCTTTCTTCTTTATGGAATTATATACAGGTCTACCGGCCTGGTTTTCAAGTATCCATTCACGGGCAAAAGTTCCACTCTGTATGTCTGCAAGAACCTTTTTCATGTTCTTTCTTGTTTCTTCCGTAATTATCTCTTTTCCTTTTACCATGTCTCCATATTCTGCAGTGTCACTTATGGAATATCTCATCCATGATATTCCACCCTCATATATTAAATCTACTATAAGTTTTAATTCGCTTAAAACCTCAAAATATGCTATTTCCGGCTGATATCCAGCTTCAACAAGTGTATCGAAACCTGCTCTTACAAGTTCAGTAGTTCCTCCACATAAAACTGCTTGTTCGCCAAAAAGATCCGTTTCTGTTTCTTCCTTAAAAGTAGTAGTAATTATGCCGACTCTTCCGGCACCTATACCCATAGCATAAGCAAGAGAATAATCTTTAGCTTTTTTTGAGTAATCCTGGAACACTGCAATAATCGCAGGAACGCCGCTTCCTTTTTCATACATTCTCCTTACGATATGACCAGGTCCTTTTGGAGCAATCATTATAACATCGATATCTTCCCTGGGTATTATCTGGTTAAAATGAATATTGAACCCATGCGCGAAACACAGTATGTTTCCTTCTTCAAGATTTGGCTCTATATATTTATAGTAAATACCTTTCTGTAATGTGTCAGGCGTAAGCATCATTATTACATCTGCAATTTTAGATGCCTCATCGGCATTATAAACATCAAAACCCTTTTCTTTTGCAGTATTCCATGGCTTGCTGCCCTCGACTTCACCAACTACTACATCCATCCCACTATCTCTTAAATTCTGCGCATGAGCATGCCCCTGGCTTCCATAACCTATTATGGCAATTTTCTTTCCTTTGAGAATGCTTATATCGATATCCTTGTCGTAATGAATTTCTGCCATTTTTTCCTCCTCGAAAAAATTATTATTTAGTACGGCCCGGTAGGGGACTAATAAATTTAATATCTAAATATTCTAACAAATATTAAAAAAAAGTTATACAAAATAAGGATTATATTATAAAAAAAATTATTTTTTTACTTGACACAAACATATGTTCGTTGTAATATAAATACGAACATTTGTTTGCTTTTATTAATTTTAAATTTATTTCCAAAAAGGTAAAAAATGAACACTTTAAAAATAAAAATAGAAAAAATAATTCTTTTTATCCTTATAATGATAGTCTCAATCCTTGTTATAT
>CAYVWW010000126.1:0-4039 GCA_964455605.1 uncultured Actinomycetota bacterium
ATGGAAAAGAATTATATAATAGCCGTGGAGTGCATTTTCGGGGAACTGCTTCAGGGAGTAAAAACAAAGCGCGAAGAAGAAATTATTTTAGGATACTGGGAGTATCTGCCAAAGGTTGATGAATATAATTTATGGATAAATGCAGGCGTCTATTCCAGCAGAAATAAGCTTACTGAAAAGGGTGTCGGTCTTATTGATAGCGCTCTGGTTGTACTTGCGATAAAAAATAAAATTACATTATGGACACTGGACAGGAAGCTTAAGAAAATACTGCCACCGGAAATCCTATATTATTAATCAGTCCGTTTATCCAAATTAGGATGGGCTCTTAATATGCTTGTAAATACCACCAGTAAAAATAATGCTGAAAGACTGGTATAAAACACACCTGACGCTGAAAAGTTGTCGGCAAGGTAACCTGCAAGATACTGAAAGATAATAGTCCCTGTAAGACCATAACTATTAATTATGCTATTTATTAAACCAGAATAGCGGGGCTTCTGTTTTATGGCGAGCGAGAGTGCGATTGTAGCTATTCCCGAGAAAGCAAAGTCAAAAAGCAGGATAAATAATACTTTTAGGATTAAGTGATCCAGGAGAAAAGAAGTGAAAAGGAATAAAAAAGCAGGTATTGAAAAAGCCTGCATCAGTTTTTTTTCACTAAATTTATTTAAGAGAGAACTCTGAACGAGCATTCCAGCGCAAAAGAAAAAAAGACTTAAGCTAAGTATCAGGGAGCTTATATTCAGGGGCACATTTATACTTTCAAAATAATTGGTAAACCATGCTCCAAAAGAAAAACCGAGGCCAAAATGGAAAAAGCTTATGATTCCGCAGAAAATAATAATGGGGTTTAATAGAAGGCTACGGTTAGTGGAAAAAAGCATTATGAAATTTTCGCTTATTTTTTTATTGACAAGATTATCGTGTTTTAGAAGCAGTATTAGTATAAATATAATCGCGTTTGCCAGGGAAACAAATAGAAATATATATCTCCAGTTTATATTAAAAAATAAAACACCGCTTAATATTAATGGAGCGAAAGCAGCGCCAAGCATGAACCCTATATTTAGCTTAATTATCATACTACTTCTATTAAGGTCGAAACTGTCACTTATTATCGAGTTGGCATTTATTGAAATTGTTCCCCAGGATAATCCGAATAAAAGGTAGCTTATTGTAAAAAAAATATAGTTGCTTGAGAAGTAAAGCCCAAGGAAACTGGCTGTAAATAGTATGCTGCCAGAAATAAGCATATTTTTCCTGCCAAGTCTTTCCGACAAAGTTCCTGAGAATACACTTGCTATGAGAAGACCGAATGCATTAAGCGAAAGGGCGGTGCCGAGCATTTCAAGGCTGACCTTAAAGCTATCTGAAAGTATGGGTATCAATGGGCCTACTATGGAGCCGCCGATGCCCAGAAAAAATAATTTTAAAAAAAACAGTATAAATAATTTTTTATTAACCATAATCAAATATTATAATATTATTTTTGAGGTTTTGTATGCTTTTTAAGTGGTGTCCCTGGGCAGATTCGAACTGCCGACACCAGGATTAGGAATCCTGTGCTCTATCCTTCTGAGCTACAGGGACATTTCATAGAGTAAATAATATCAAGTCAGATAAGCTTTGGCCTGGAAGGTTGCGGTAATATAAATTTATATGCGCAATTACTTAGCCCGACTGGATACAACCAGAAATACTACCAGAGCGGGTTATTTCTGTCAAAACCTTTACTTTTTATTTGCTACTTTTCCAGCGACATGCTTATTATCTCATCTACCAGCTCTTCAAAAGAAATACCTGCTTCTTCTGCTGACATGGGAAGGAGACTCGTATCTGTCATACCCGGAGAAGTGTTAAGCTCCAGGACATAAGGGATTTTTTCTTTTTTATCAAGCATCATGTCAACACGTGAAAGTTTGTTACATTTAAGTGCACTATTTACTTCAATAGCTGTCTGCTTCACTTTTTTATCTTCTACAGGTGAGAGTCTGGCCGGGACAAAGTAATCCGTTTCTCCAACCTCTGATCTTGATTCAAAATCAAAGAATTTCTTTTTGGGAACTATCTCCACTATGGGCAGGGTTCTTGGCTTATCTTTTCCGATTATGCTGACTGCGAGCTCCACCCCGTCAATAAATTTTTCCAGTATCACTTTCTTGCTGTAACTTAAAGCGTAGATTATTGCTTCGGGCAAGCTCTGGCTATCGTTTACAATCCTTATTCCAAGAGCTGAACCCTGGGCTGATGGCTTTACCACCAGGGGAAGGCCTATTTTTTCTATAATAGAGGGTAGAAGCTTTGATGAGCCGAGTTCCCTGAATGAGCTGGTATTTAGAAAATAAAAGGGCGGTGTGGGAATCCCTTTGCTGATAAATATCTGCTTTGAAATTATCTTATCAAAACTTAAGACATTTGGATAAACGCCCGGTCCTGTGTAAGGTATGCCAAGCACTTCCAGGATTTCCTGTATGGTTCCATCCTCTCCATCCTTCCCATGGAGGGCGATGTATGCAAGGTCAATTTTTTCGGATTTAAGGTTTTCTATTATTGATTCGTTGACATCCATCTTGATAACATTATGCCCCAGCTTTCTTAAAGCATTTGAGATTTTCTGTCCGCTTTTAATAGAAAATTCCCTTTCAAGGGACCTTCCTCCCATAAGCACGGCAATATTTTTTTTCATTTTAATCACTCTCGTATTTAAATATTATTATTTAAAGCTCTTATACAATTTAATTTTTTCTTTTATCAGCTCTGCTAAAATCTTAATCCCTTTTTCTATCCTTGCGGTTTCTTCCGTACAGTAAGCAAGCCTTGCTTCATTTACCCCCCTGCCGTCCGCATAGAAACCGCTGCCCGGGACGAAGGCCACTTTATTCCTTACTGCGTCAGCAAGTAGCTCTTTTGCATTCAGGTATTCCGGGAGTTTTAGCCAGACGTAAAAACCACCCTTCGGTTTCGACCAGCTTGTACTGTCAGGGAAATTGTTTTCAAGAGAACTTAGCATAACGTCTCTTCTGGCGGAGTATATACTTTTGAATTTATCTATATTTTCCTGCCATACAGGGTCCGAGAAATATTCATAGGCAATTCTCTGTGAAAAACTGCTCACGCATAGTATGGTAGATTGTACGCCAAGTACAACTTTTTCGAGTATGGGGCGTGGTGCTACAACCCATCCGATTCTGAAACCGGGGGCAAGAAGCTTTGAAAGTGTGCTCAGATAAATTACAGTATGGTTATCTCCTTTAGTATCAAGCTCTTTTATGGTTGGGATTGGTTTGCCCTCGAATCTCAGCATACCGTAAGGGTTGTCCTCCAGTATTACTGTTTTATATTTTCTGGCAAGATTTAATACTTCTTTCCTTCGTTTGAGACTGAGCGTTACCCCGGAGGGATTTGAAAAGTTCGGAACAAGATAGATAAACTTTGCCTGTATTCCCTTTTTTGATAATTCACTTAATTTTTCTTCAAGAATGGAGGTGTTCATACCATTGTTGTCTATTTCGATACCTATTATTTTTGCCTCATATGATTTAAAGCAGTTAAGGGCCCCTGTATATGAAGGCGCTTCCGTAATTACGACATCCCCCGGGTTTATAAAAACCTTGGATAATAAATCAAGCGCTTGCTGCCCGCCTGTAGTAATGACCATATTCTCTTCTACTTCATCTATCCCTTCGAGCTTCATTACATCTATCAATCTGGTTTTAAGAGGATAATACCCGTCTGAACCGCTATACTGGAGTCCGGTGTCACTATCTGTTTTTATAATTTTTTTGACATATCTTTCCAGCCTCTGGTAATTTAAAGCTCTTACTTCAGGCAGTCCTCCTGAAAAGGAGATGATATCCGGCCTTGCAGACAGGGAAAGCAGGTCCCTTATTTCAGAGGAAAACATATATTCGGTTCTGTTCGAATACAGGTGATTCCAGTAGTCAAATGTGATCTTTCTGCTCATAAAACAAGTTCTAAAAATGGATTTTTAATAATATAGTTGTAAATAAGTAATATATATTAAAAACTTTAAAAG
>CAYVWW010000127.1:0-4024 GCA_964455605.1 uncultured Actinomycetota bacterium
TTCCACCCTATCCAGTTTCGATTCTACAAACATCGCATGGACAGATATTTTCTTACTTTTCAGAACTTTTGTTATTTCATTTATATTATCACGTATCAAATCAATACCGTTAACTTCGCCATCAGGCTTTTTGCTAATCCCGGTTTCATTTACTGATTTTTCCTTCTCCGGATGTAATTTCTTGGAACCGGTATCGCTTCTTTTATTCATCTTTTGATTGCCGACTTCGCTGACCATTCTATCTATCTCATCAGTATTTATTATATCGAAATCATCATCTTCTTCCTCATATGCCACGGCATCGCGTCCTTCATCGCTCTTGCCGGCTCTGGTTGTTACGCCTCCCGAGATATTAATTCTACCCAGTTCATTCTTAAGTGATTCTATCTGCGCTTCCATGCCTGATATCTTCCTGCTAATCTCTTTCTCATCCATAACAATAAAATTAATTGCTTTAATCAAAGCTGACTTAAAAAATATCCTGGAACTTTCACCCCACTTTACCTGCTTTAGTAAATCAACAAAAAGCTCCATGTAATACTCTATTTCTTCATTGCTCAGTTTTTCAGCCCGCTTTAAATACTTCTCCCTGTAATCTTTGCTCACATCTATAATTTCGTAAGGATCCGGATAATTTTTAATGACATACAGGTCGTAAATATAATCTACGAATTCAGATACGAAAACCTTTAGATTTTGGTTGCTTTTTATAATTTCATTTACTAGAAGAAATCCTTCGTTCACATTTTTTTTAATCAATATATCCGTAAGCTTAAACAGAAAATCCAGGTCCGTTATACCCAGAAGAGATACGACATTTTCAACCTCAATTTTATTCCCGCTAAAAGAAGCCAGCTTTTCAAGTATGCTGTCTGCGTCCCTTAAACTTCCATCCGCATATTTTGAGATAAGGTCTATAGCTGATTCACTTACATCTATCTTCTCACTTGCAGATATGCTCCTTAACCTTTCCCTTATCTTATCCATAGGTATTGGAAGAAAATCGAATCTCTGGCATCTTGATAATATAGTTGGGATTACTTTATTCGGTTCTGTCGTTGCCATTATAAACAACACATGCTCGGGAGGTTCTTCCAGAATTTTAAGAAGCGCATTAAAAGCCTCCGTGGTAAGCATGTGGACTTCATCTATTATATATACTTTTTTTCTTAATACATTTGGCAGGTATTTTACCTTTTCCCTTAGCTCCCTTATCTCATTAATGCCCCGGTTAGAAGCAGCATCAATCTCAACAACATCCACACTCGACCCATCCGATATGCTCTTGCAGTTCTTACATTTATTACAGGGATCCGGCGTTACGCCTTTTTCGCAATTCAGGGCTTTTGCCAGTATGCGTGCCGTGGAAGTTTTACCCGTACCTCTTGGTCCACAGAATATATAACAGTGTGACAATCTGTCATGCGCTATAGCATTCCTTATTGCCTTAATATTATACTCCTGCCCAATTACTTCTTTAAAACTCTGCGGTCTCCACTTTCTGTAAAAAGAAATATAGCTCATGATAAGGCATCTTAACTTTGTCTATAATTTTATAAATGACCGTGCCCCAGATTTCGATTCATAATAACAAGCGCCTCCCGTATAGTTAACTCCGGCCAGGCGCTCTTGTGGCACCCGAAGAATGTTACTTACCGTTGCTTCTTTTCAGATCTGGCGGGGTTCATAACCCTCCGCCGCACAAGACCCGGTCTTCAACGCCACTTGTACAGGCGCTAACTTACTATCATGAACCTCATATCCGGTAGTAAGTCTCACTATAGCGGATTGTGAGTTACAGGGCACCGCTAGCTCCCCACCTAGCACGGCCAACTTGATTATATAAAATTAATCGAAAAAATAAAACACGCTGCCGCACCAACAGTTTGTAAGAAACAATTTTTAACATAAATTTGTTTTATTTATTTAGCCATTTCCAGTATTTTGATTATGTCTCCAACCTCCAGCTCGACAAAATTCCCAACAATCCCCCATTTTTTGCATTTTTTTGCCATCTCTTCAAACCTGTCATAAGGGATGCCCGCTTCTTTAAGAGTTGTTGGAAGCCCTATTTCTTCAAAAAATTTTTTTAATCTTTTAATACCTTCTCTCGCTGTCCTTTCGACATCGTTAAAATCAAGCTCCACATCCCATACTTTTACTGCAAAACGAGCAAACCTGTTTATATCTTTACTGTATACATATTCCATCCATGCGGGAAAAATTATTGCCAGCCCTGCGCCGTGAGCGATATCATATATGGCGCTCAACTCCATCTCTATCTTATGGGAAGCCCAGTCCCCAACCCTCCCGGTATCAAGCAGGTTGTTATGCGCAATAGTACCCGCCCACATAATTTCGGCACGCGCCGCATAATTTTCGGGTTCCTCAAGCGCCTTCAATGCATTACCAATAATCGTCTTCAGGGTAGCTTCGCAAAGTCTGTCAGTTAATTCGACATCTTTGACATTGGTGAAATATCTCTCCATCACGTGAGCCATCATATCCGCACAACCGCACGCAGTCTGATAAGGAGGAAGGGTAAAAGTAATTTCCGGGTTTAGTATTGCAAACTTCGGGCGCAGCAGCTCACTTGTCAAACCTTTTTTATACATTCCATCCTCATTGGTAATTACTGCACTATCGCTCGATTCACTTCCAGAAGCAGGTATCGTTAAAATTACTCCAACAGGGAGCGTAACTTCCGGTTCAGCAATTCCTGCGTAAAAATCCCAAACGTCCCCGCTGTAAGGAACACCCAGCGCTATGGTCTTGGCGGAATCAATTGCGCTGCCCCCGCCCACGGCAAGTATAAAATCTATATTTTCTCTGCGGCAGATATCAATTCCTTTGTTTACCATCGAGAGTACCGGATTTGGCCTTGCACCTCCCAGCTCAATTATTTCCAGACCTTTACCTTTTAGCGATTTTAAAACTCTATCATAAAGACCATACTTTTTGATGCTTCCGCCGCCATAATGCAGCAGGACTTTATTCCCGTATCTCGCTACCTCGGCTCCGACGCTTTTTTCCGTATTCTTTCCAAAAATTATTCTGGTATCGTTTCTAAATGTAAAATTTTTCATTTCCCCTCCCTAAATTTATAAAAACATAGCCAGAAATATTTAAATTTCATAATATTTTTCTCTCCTGATTACTGTGAAATATTTTTTCAATTCTAATACAATCCTCTTTTAGCTTTTTTTCAAATATCCTTTTTGTAGTCATATCTTACAATTAGTTTTTATACGGACCTTTTAGATAATATATTTTAAGTATCACGATTTGTATAAAATTGTTCCGAGTTCTAACTCTGTGCTCCCCTAAATTTATCAGCACAGGTTATAAATCATCCTTTAGACAATATATCTACGAATTTTCTTGCACGATTCTTGCACGACAGCCAATTTGAGCAAGCCGGATACCCGATGTTTTATAATCTTTTTCGGGCATCCCTCTTCTATTTATTCCTCATCTTTCTCGCAAAATAAAAGCTCGTTATTGATAATCCAAGAAGAATAGACTGTAAAATGAATGAAGGAAATGTTTTGTTTAAATCTAATATCCCAATCTGAATACCAATAATTTCAACAACGAAATATCCAATTATTACAGGAATAAGGCATATAAATATTCCACTCCTTTCAATCGGTTTTCTATTAGCCCAAAATAATATGATAGTCCAACCCAACATAACTGGCGCCCCATATAAAAGAGCAAATCTAAAATCATTTGTTACTTGAACATTAATACCGGTAGTGGCTAAAAATATCTTTGGAACTATCATTCTTATTGTTTCAAATAGATCTGCAATAATTGCCCACCATAATGTAATCCTTATAAGAAGTTTTTTATTGACCATTTAGTTCCTCTATAGATAATAATGTAATAAAATATTAAAATTTAAGTTCTAGATATACTAAGTTAACATAACCAGCTTATGTCCTTTTAATTATATACCCTTCGCTTTCTCTGCATATTATCACTATTTTTTTGCGCCTTTTCACCAAATTTATTTTTATTC
>CAYVWW010000128.1:0-4016 GCA_964455605.1 uncultured Actinomycetota bacterium
AGACCAAAGATATATCAATATATCAGATGAACAGTTAGACAAAGAATATGCTAAAATTGTAAACTCACTTTTAGTTTATGAAAGACCCTATGATACTGATGTCAGAATAAAACAACTACAAAAAGATAAAGATGAATTGAAAGGAAAATTAAGCAAGAAATCACTGATACGTGCCGGTACTTTTGACTGGGAAAAAACTGCGCAAATAACAATAGGGCTTTACCGGGAAATCATTTCTCCCCCCGATTCAATATATCAACCCAGGTAGGGATAAAATTTATACTTATCCCTTTCTTATGCTTATTTCCGGATTCAGGTCTGCCAGACCCTCAGCTATATTCCTGTGGATCACATTTATGGTGAACATATCATTCACCCAGTCGCAGTATGTTTTATTATCATTGTAACCAACTGCAGGAGATATGGAATATTCCCCTCCCATCAGGTCTACCCTGAAAGAAAAAGCAACGGATACCTTATCCCCGTTATTGAAAGTATCAGTTTTAATCTTATTCAACCTTGTATTGGTGCCGAAAACGATATTTCCGCGGTAATCTGTTATCCTTATTCCGAATATCGGCTCTTCCACCTGATTCTTAAAAAGAACCCTGTAGATAACCTTTACATCATCCCCATATTTACAATAATCTATCTTTCCGCCCTCTTTATCATATAGGCCTACCTCTGTAACCTCCGCATCACCGGAACCGAAACGGTTTAAAGTCTCCCCATCAATGCTTAACCTGGATAACCTGTTTATCTCCTCGCCGCTTACGACCTTCCTGTTACCCTCGATCACGGTCTTGAAAATTTTCTTTCTTTCTTCCCTCTGCTGCTCTACTATTCTTTTTTTCTCCAGCTCCTCAACATAAGCCCTGTACTTTGATACCATATCCAGGGGTTTCCCGGAATCCATTACATTTCCATCTTTTAAGAATATGACCTTGCTACACAGGTCGGAGATAGTATCCAGGTCATGGGAAACAATAATTATCGTCTTCCCCTTTTTCATAAAGTCATATATAACCTTATAGCATTTCGACTGGAACGCCTGGTCACCTACGGCCAGAACCTCATCCACAAGCAAAATATCCGGATTTACATTTATTGCCACAGAAAAACCAAGCCGCATATACATGCCCGATGAATAATTTTTTACAGGCGTATCTATAAACCGCTCAAGCTCTGAAAACTCAATGATATCATTTAACTTCCTGTCCACATCCCTTTTTTTCATTCCCAGTATTGCAGCATTTATATAAATATTTTCCCTGCCGGTAAGGTCGGGATGGAAGCCGGCTCCAAGTTCCAGAAGCGCGGAAAGAGGTCCGTTTATGGTTATCCTGCCGGAATTAGGACGGATAATTCCTGCCATAAGCTTCAAAAGCGTGCTCTTCCCCGAGCCATTGGGGCCTATTATCCCACAGGTTTCCCCGTGCTTTACGGAAAATGAAATATCATTAAGCGCAGAAAATTCTTCAAACGTGGTCCTCCTCAGCGTAAGTATGGTCTGTTTTAAGCTGGGTACCTTCTCGTGATAAATCCTGTATCTTTTTGATACCGAATCTACCTCTACCGCTATATCATTTCCTGAAGCTTCTATCCTTCTTTCCCTGTAATCTATATTATCTTTTTTCATAATCATAAATCGTTAAACCGGTAAAATTTGACTTAAATCTCCTCCGCAAACCTGTATTCCAGTTTCTTGAATACCAGATACCCTGCAAAAAATATTATAAAAGTAATGGCAATAGCTATTAAAGTATCCTGCATTGAGGGAAACCCCCCGGCATTGGGATACTTTACGAAATAAAAAATGCTTCGGTAATAAGCCGAATATATGGTCATTGGGTTAATCTTTATAAAAAACAGATATTTTTCCGGAACCATGCTTAATGGGTAAATAATCGGTGTTCCGAAAAACCATACCATCATAACAACAGTTATAAGATGCTGAAGGTCCCTGAAAAAAACATTTAAGGAAGAGACCAGAAGCGTCATGCCCACAACAAGGAAAAACTGGAAAAATATCACCACCGGAAGAAGATAGAGGTAAATATAAAAATTATAACCCATAATACCTAGAACTATGAATAATGCCACAAGCTCCAAAAGGAAATTAATAAGATTTGCCATGACTGTAGAAAGAGGAATGATTTCCCTTGGAAAATATATTTTATTTATGAGGTTGTTGTTTCCGATAATGCTTCCTGCGCCGTAATTTACCGAGTTTGACAGGAAGTTAAATGGGAGCAGGGCGCATATCAAAAAAATAGCGAACTGCTCAATTCCGCCCCTTAGAATGATTTTAAACACAAAGGAATACACCAGCATGGTTAAAATCGGGTTAAGGAGCGACCACAGGAAGCCAAGCGCTGAACCCCTGTATTTAACCTTGAGCTCCTTCCTTGTAAGACTGCTTAAAAGCTCTCTGTATGAAAAAAGTTTTTTAATACTCTGAAACATTGAATTCATTTAAATAAATCTTTTAAAATTTAGGGATTATTATAGCATTAAATAATTCTAAAAAATAACATTCTCCTTCTAAATCTTCCAATGGAGCCCAGGCTCCATTTCAAACTTTCACTGTTCTACCTTGCAAACCTGAATTCACCTGTCATAACTCCCAGCTCCCTTGTGTCATTTGAGAGCCCCCTCTCTTTTGGCACCCAGCTTCTGCTGCAGGAGATGGTAAAAGTAAATTTTTCACCACCGTATCCTGAAAGGTCTATCTCCACATCATGCCACTTGCTGTCGCTTATTTTCACTATTTCTACCATTCTGTTGTCAACAAAAAACCTTATATACAATGGAAGCAGATGACCGGCAGAGTCCGCATCCTTTACGGGAACGATAAGCTTATCACCTTCTTTTTTGATAATCATACCTGCGTCTTCCGATATCCATCTAATCGCCCTGTCTTCAATAACTTCTTCATGGTAAAATCCATAATAATTTTCCCAGCCGACTTCTTTTTGCCTTATATTTATAGAAAGCTCCGACCACGAGCTGTAAAAAAGAGAGCCCGAAAATATTAATATAATAAGCGCCAGACCTATCTTCTGGTACATATCAAGACTGACTTTTCTACTGACATCTAGGACAGCTTTTCCCTTTTCCGGGATTCTGTATTCTAAATCATATTCACCATCATAAGACCTTGATTCCCTTATCTTTATAAAGGTTACTACCAGCCCTATAACCAGCCAGAAGGTGAGCTGGATTTCATTAAAATTAGTATGGGGGCCAAAGAAAAGCAGCGCCACCATTGATATAAAAGAAATAAAAAATCCGGCTAAAAACCAGTCCGACCTGTCACTCCTTTTTAAAAACCTGCTCTCCCTGTAATAGAGAAACACCTTTTTTATTATTAAAAAGAAAATAAAAAGCAGCGTAACAAGACCCACTACTCCCAGTTCCGATAATATCTGAAGATAATAGTTTCCAGTATAATCTACTATCCTTACTGCAGAGCCATTAACCTCATAATAATTGGGGAGCTCTATTAGAAAACCGCCAAGCCCCACTCCAGTAATTTTATAATCCGTAAACATATTCAGCGCCTGCTCCCAGATAAAATGCCTTTCCGAGGAAACCGATTTGAATGCCTCTATAAACCCCGCCTGGCGGTAGACATTATAGCTCATCCATACGGTATCCACTGTCCTGTCAAACAGCGCAATCCCTGTTTCCGGCGGCCTGTATTTATCCTTCAACTCAACACGGCTCACCATTACAACGGTAAAAAGGGAGATAAAAATAACAACTACTGCCATAAACAGTGCAGCCAGGGTTATTGAGGTATTCCTTATTTTTCTAGACTGTTTGCTTTTTAAAATTAGAAACTTAACGAGCCGGACTATTCCTATAATTGCGAACGCGGTAAGAGCTACAATGATTCCTGCCATTGCGTTCCTTGAGCCGGAAAATAATGTTATAAGGAGTAGCACGCCAAGTAGCAATGCCCATATCAACCTCTGATACCACTTCCTATAATAGATAATCAGCGTTACATA
>CAYVWW010000129.1:0-3992 GCA_964455605.1 uncultured Actinomycetota bacterium
ATAAAAATATTTTTAAAGTCGATGATCAAGGGTATTATATCTATAAGTTTTATTATATCAACTACGCTCTGGTGAAAGAAAAGGAGCGTCTGTAAATCATCAAAGTATATAAGCCGTTCACCGCTTTTTTCACCTTTCGGAGTTCTGTTAAGGTGAAAGGGGAGATTAATAAATATTGTAGAAAACCCGTTTGAATTCATATTGTTTAAAAAACTGTAGTATCTTTCAAGCTTCTTTTTACTTGTGGAAAAGCCGTGCACCATTATTAATAAATTACTTTTTTTATTATCATTTTGATTAAGGGGTTCTTTACTGGCGCTGCTCTTATTTAAAAATAACCGGGCATAGACCCTATCGTTTGATTCTGATCCCGTCTGGTATGGTGAGCCGTAGGTCAATTCATACTCTTCGAAATTGTCACCATTAGCTAATGGCTTAAGCTGGTAATTCAGGTCTTTATGGTCGTAACGATATAGCTCCATTTTTTGCGGTCCTTTTTGTGATTGCCTGTTGTTTTTAAAAACAATCTTTTTACTTTTTTAAAATTGAATCAGGGGAAAAGATTATCCAATCCGGTTTTTAATACTAACAGAAAATCTTTTTTATTTAAAATATATTAAAAATAATCTTTATAATATGTATAATATAGATAGATTATTAGTTAATTTGATTTAACTGCGGGAGGGCTTATGAGTGATAATAATAGCTCAGGGATTGTTGGAGGTGCTTTTTTAGGATTTGCACTTGGTTTTGTTGCAGGCGCTGTCACTGCACTTTTTCTTACAACTAAAACTGGCGAGGAGTTACGGAGCGACATAAAGAAAGTGACGAAAGAAATAATAAGCAAGGTTGAAGAGAGGGCAAACAAGGTAAAGAATATAACGAAAGACAAATACAATGAGATAGTTAACAGCGTTATATCCACTTATAAAAATCTAAAGGACCTTACTGAAAAAGAAACAGAGTTCATAAAAGAAGTTATATCCAAACAAAAAGATGTAGTCGGATAGTCGTTATTGCTCTGGAAATAAGAGGTTTACTCTTTAGAAAAATACTTGTTAGATTCTAAGAACTTCTTAAATGGTGAGAAGTGACTTTTACGAATTGGAGCACTATCAAGCCGCTTATAAGAAAAAGGAGTGTACTTAGAAGCGCTATCCTCTGATTTTTAGTGATAAAAGATAACAGGCCAAATATTACCGGTCCTATAATGGATGACATTTTTCCGCTTATTGAGTAAAAACCAAAAAATTCAGCTTCACTGCCAATTGGAATAAGAAAAGCCATAAGACTCCGGCTTGCTATAAGAGTTGAACCTGTTGTTATGGCAGCGAGAATCCATCCTATGTAAAAAATTATTTTTAACGAAGAAGAAGTTACGAGAATTATTATAAGTATCCATATTATGAGTGTTATCGTAATAGTTAATTTGGGGCCTATGCGGTCAGTGAGCCACCCAAAAAATATAGAGCTTATAATTGTTGGAATATGTCCAATCATAAAGAGGAGGGCTATTTCAAAAAGCCCGAAGTGAAGGGTATCCTTTGCATATATGGCTACGTACAGGGCAAGCACGGAGAAGGCATTGCTGAAAAGAAAGTATGCTATTAAAAATTTGCTTAAATTTTCATGTTTTTTTATATTTCTTAAAGTCGTAAGCATTTTTCTGAAGCCGTATATTATATAAGAGGTCCCAATCTTTACTGTTCTTGCAGAAGGCAGGTCTTTAAGGATAAAAAAGGAGGGCAGTGAGAACAGGAGGAAAAATAATCCGGTAATCGCAAAGGTTAACCTGATATTTGTAAGGTTTGATGGTTCTAGCCCGCCTTTTAGAAAGCTAATCGTAATAATCAAAATTGCAAGTCCGCCGAGGTATCCTGCTGAAAAACCGAAACCTGATACGAGGCCGCTTGTTTTTCTGGTAGAAAGTTGAGGCAGAAAGGAGTTGTAAAACATCATAGAAGTCTGATAGAAAAAATTGGATATGATAAATAAAATAACTGCAAGCGTTACCATACCCCTGTCTAAAAAACAAAGCAGGAAGCTGGAAATTATACATGCCAGGGTCAACGTGATAAGAAACTTATTTTTTGACCTTGAATTATCTGCAATAGCTCCGAATACAGGTGCAAAAAATGCAGTTATCATCATGGAAACTCCGCTGGCAATTCCCCACATAAGGTCTCCGAAATTAAGGGGATATATATCGGGCGATGCTATTATACTGGTAAAATAAACGGGGAAGACTATTGTGATTATTATTACTGCGAAGGAAGTGTTGGCAAGATCGTATAAGGCCCATGATACGACCTGGGGTTTTAAAAGTATTCCAGCGCTTTTTTTAAAAGTAAGCTTATACATATTCCTTTTGATTCTTTAAGAGTCTGGCCTATAAACATATTATCCAAAAAAAGTTGTTATTTTTCCATAGCGAATAATATTTGCTCCAGATTAAACCAGTGGTTGAATCTTTTATGATAGGTTGGATTTTAAGAAGGTGGAGCAGGGGGATTTGTCGTTAAGCGTTAGGGCGGTGCATCATCTAACTTATGCAAAATTGAACCCGGAGTTTATTGGTAGAGAGAATAAGCCCGATTTTTCAATTGCGGTAAATGTTGCAAATAAGCAGGTAGGGTAATATTATAATAAGTAAGAATTAATTTTAAGGGATAATGGTTAAATGAAAGTTTCTAATCTTAGCTGGAAAATTGGGGGAAAAGCAGGTTATGGGATAAAAACAGCAGGATTGATTTTTTCAAAGATTTTTGCGCGAAAAGGATATTTCGTTATAGATAATAGCGAGTTTCCCTCTATCGTAAAAGGTGGCCATTGTAATTATACTGTAAGGGTCAGCTCCGAAGAGATTTTTTCCATAAATAAAAGCATTAATATTCTTACCGCCTTGAATGAGGAAACCCTGAAACTTCATCAGGATGAAGTAGCTTATGGTGGATACATCGTTTATGACGAGAGCAATGTTAATATAGGGGTTTTTAGAAAGAAAAGAAAAGATATTAACTACATCATGGTGCCTTTCTATAAAATAGTTTCAGAAATCGGCGCGTCTAAGATTATGATTAACTGTGTTTCACTTGGTGTGTCTGTTGCACTTCTAAATTATGACCTGGAATTGTTAAAAAATACAATTAAGGATTTTTTTAGAAATAAGGAAGCTGATGTCATTAATCTCAATGTCAGGTCATCCGAGCTAGGATATAAATATTTAAGGGAAAAATTAAAGCTGAATGTCTATGACCTTGAAATCGTAAAGCCGGCGGCTAAAGTTTTAATAACCGGTAATGACGCGGTTTTTATGGGAGCGGTCAGGTCCGGTTGTAAGTTTTATGCTGATTATCCAATGTCACCTACTTACCAGATATTACAGTCTTTTGCTTCAATAGAAGAAGATTATAACATTATTGCCAGGGATGCCGAGGATGAAATAGCAGCAATAAGCATGGTTATAGGGGCGTCTTTTGCTGGTGCCAGAGCAATGACTGCAACGTCGGGAGGCGGTTTTTCTTTAATGAACGAGAGCCTGGGCAGTGCCGCGATGACTGAAACACCACTGGTTATCATATTGTCACAGAGGCCTTCACCGGCTACCGGTATGCCTACATGGACAGAGCAAGGGGATTTGATGTTTGCAATGCACGCATCACACGGGGAATTCCCCAGGGTGATAATAGCACCTGGAGATATTGAAGACTGTTTTTATTGTACAGGTAAAGCATTTAACCTTGCCGATAAATATCAGTTGCCGGTTATTATAATGCTGGATAGGTACTTATCTGAGAGTCATTTTTCATATGATAGATTTGATTTTAAAAAAGTAAGTGTAGACAGGGGCAAGCTATTATCGGATAGTAAAAAAATTGATGATGAATACAGGCGTTACGCTGATACTGAAGACGGTATTTCTCCAAGGGCGATTCCGGGCATTGAGGGCGGAATTTTCATCGCAAATAGCGAAGAGCATGACCAGTATGGAT
>CAYVWW010000130.1:0-3957 GCA_964455605.1 uncultured Actinomycetota bacterium
GAATCTATTATGATAATTCCCACGGATGCTGTGTTAAGAAGGCTTCTATATTTTCCTTCGTTTTCCTCGAGCAATCTTTTGTAATTAATAGACCTTATCTTATATTCCTCGAGATCGACGGCCTTCTGGTTCATCTCCGTCAACCTATCCAAAAGCTGCTCTTTTGTGAATTCTTCAATATCCATAATATATTTTTTTAGTCTCTAAAATCATTAAAAAAAATCAGAAGTGAAACCCACCTCTGACTTTTAAAGCCTATTTTTTATTCTACTCTTATTTTTTTCTTTTATAGAAAAATAATTCCTCATTTAAAAACTATCTTCTTAAAACAGACGCTGTCTAATATAGCCATACAATTATAAATCATAAAATATACGTTATCCGGGCTTTTTCACCCCTGCACGGAATCAAACCTCTCCATCTTTTTCATTATTTTCCGTAAACATAATCTCGCTATCTTCATCGTAGTTATTCTTCTTGTCTTCTTCGGCTGTATCAATGCCAACATCTATACCAGCATTATCAATATCCATATCATCATCAAAGCCATCTTCCTGAATACTGTAATTACCCTGTATGCTTTCTTCATTAATCTCCTTCAGGAATGATTTATATTCTTCTGAAACTACTTTTCTTATCCTGCTTTTAAACTCATCATACCTGTGCTGCAGATAATTAATATCTTCTTCGAGCTCCTGCTTTTTCTTCAATAAGTCCCTGTATGAATCCCCCATTTTAATTCTATCATCTTCAAATCCTTTTATTCCGCCATATTCTCTACCGTTTTTTCCTGCCTCTGCTCCTGTCTGCTCTTCTTTTTCCATGCTGCCGGCTTCTTTGAGAGTTTCATCACCAATATCCATATTGTCCGGTTTGCCAAGATTATCCAGAAAAGTCTCTACATCTTCTTCCTTTACCCTTATAGCATCTCCAGTTTCAACTGCAGGTAATTTTTTAAGGGAGATCATGTTCATTATTTCATGCTTGCTTACGCCAAGCATCTCTGTAACTTCTTCAATGGTGTACAACTTGCCACTGCCATTTAAATTCATTTTTGCCCCTAACAGTGTTTTATATGAATATTATTTATTTCTAAAAAATATTTCTCATAATTATATCATAATTTTAACTGCATTTTATTGTTATATTATAATATAAACTACTCGTAATTATCATTGACAAAATATTCAAAGCAAATAGTATTAATTAAATAAGGTTTAATATAAAATTGATTTATAAAAGGAATATAGATCAAATTCATGATTAAAAATGGTAGAAAGGTTAAAAATGGCTGAAAAAAGTTCGAATAAGATTATATATCTAGCGATTATTTTAGGGGTATGCCTAATAATCAGTGCTTCGATCGGCTCTTTTACATTCTACATGGTAAGAACACCTGTTGACACCATTGCTGTAACAGGCTCCGTAAGAGAAAAAGTCACCTCTGATGTCGCAATCTGGTCTTCCGAATTTACGAGAACCATACCTGCAGAGAACCTGAAAGAGGGGTACCGGATGATTCAAAGTGACCAGGAACGGGTGCTGGAATTCTTTGAGGATAATGGTTTCTCCGAAGACGACCTTACTATTACTCCCGTATTCATGGAAACATTATATATGTATGACCCCAACGCTCCAAAAGAGAACTTATTAAAACAAACAGTTACCATTCAATCAGGCGATGTTGATAAAATTACCGGTATGGCAAAGAGTACACAGGAACTTATAAACCAGGGTGTCATCTTTTCCACCCGTTCCCTTGAATACTATTATTCCGGCCTTGCTGACCTTAGGATAGAATTGATACCCGATGCTATAAATGATGCCAAATTAAGAGCCCAAAAAATTGCCGAGGGCAGTGGTAAAAAACTGGGTGTTATAAAATCTGCTAATCTGGGCGTGGTTCAGGTTCTCCCTGTTAATTCTACAGAGGTTTCCGATTGGGGGACTTACGATACTTCCACTATTGAAAAGGAAGTTATGATACCCGTCACGGTAACCTTTACACTGGAATAAATCTTCACCATAAAAAATACCAATCTTTTTTTTATCGTTAGGATAAGAGATTTTTTTAAGCTGCCGGTATAGACCGATTAGCGAATTTTTTATTTTTTTATAAAATTTTCAATAAAACAGATGAAAAAATATCACTAATCTGTTATAAAAGTATAAACAATTTATAAAAATTATGCCCGGCTCTGGCAGGGCTGTTCTTTATAAGATAATAAAATACTTTACATGCGAATACTTCGTAAGGAACAAAATTCTTATGATAGAGGCAAGACACTTATATGATAACATAGAAAATAGTCCGAGGATAATCGCTGTTTCAAGCCAGAAGGGCGGTGTCGGTAAAAGCACAACTGCTGTAAACGTAGCTACATATCTTGGTGAATTCGGCTACAGGACCATGCTTGTCGATATGGATCCCCAGGGCAGTTCCACAACCGGACTGGGTATAAATCACAGGAAATTAAAAAATTCTATCTATGACTCATTAATCCATAACGAAGACCCTGATAATGTAATTCTGGAAACACCTTATAACAACCTGGCGCTGATGCCTTCCAGCCAGCCCCTTTCAAATGCGGAAATCGAACTCTCGGTAGTAAACGGAAGGGAGTTCAGGTTAAAAAACGTCTTCGAGAACATAGATTATGACTTTGATTTTATTATTATAGATTGTTCGCCCTCTCTTGGGATACTTACCACTAATGCCCTTGTCTCCGCAAGTGAAGTCCTTATCCCAATGCAATGTGAATATTATGCCCTTGAAGGAATTACCAGGCTTATCGATACCATAAATGAGATAAAGGCAGTATTTAATGAAACACTTGAAATAACCGGCATTGTCTTTACCATGTATCTCAAAACAGTCCTTTCAAGACAGATAATGAAAAAGGTAAAAAGCTACCTTCCAGACAAAGTATTTAAAACCGTCATACCAAAAAACGTCAAACTCATAGAAGCGCCCGGCATGGGAGAGCCGATTAAAACCTACAATCCTTCATGCAAGGGGGCGCGCGCTTATGAAAGCCTGACAAGAGAAATTATCGATGCCAAAAATAGTCCCCTTAAGAATAGCTTTCCGTTAATCTCCAGGAAAATAATAGACTTCTGGGACACAGGTGCCCCGCCCAGGCACGCAGTAAAAATTAATCATTCCGCGCTTTAAAATACCTTCTTTTTATAGGCAGACAAATTATTTATTCTATCCATATCTTTTTATATGTAAATTATTTAATTATTTTAAAAATTATTTTATAATTAATTTAATTAAAACTTTAGTATTTTATAAATATATTTATTATATATTATCGGATTTAGCAGGAGGTGCAAAATGCAAAAAAGCTCATTAAATTTAAGAAAGATAATTTCTTTATTTTGCGTGATTTCTCTTGTAGCAGCTTTCTCCTTTACCAGCTTCGCCTGCACCGATGATGAATCAGACATAACAGGAGGAGTAGCCGAAGATGGCCAGAAAAACGGCGAAGACGGAGAAGAAAAATCCGGGGATGATAAGGAAACACCCGGACCGGAGGAAACTATTGAACCATCATATAAAATACTTTACCAGCTAACGAGGCATAAGGTCACAAAGACCGTAAATGCAAACGTAGAGTGCTACCTCTTTAATTTCAGTGAATTTATGGATGGCGGATTAATTAACCAGGATGGCAATGATAATAAAATACTAGAATTAAAAAAATACCCGACAAGTTCTATTACATCTGAGGAACTAAACAATTTTTATTATATGTATTCACCCAATAATCCTGTTACGGAGATTGAAAATTTCGATTTCTTTAACTGGGACATTGAAGACCAGGCATTAATCGAAGCTGACTTTGAAACCAGCGCGGGAAAAGAACTGGAAACTTCCCCTGCTGAACAGTATCCAGGGGGCATTCTTGCCTCGCCTGAAAATACATACCTGGCATATCCTATGACCACCCA
>CAYVWW010000131.1:0-3944 GCA_964455605.1 uncultured Actinomycetota bacterium
TTTGTTTTTTCCCTGTAATCCAGTACTTTCGCTATTACGGGGGAGCTGTCATAAATATTTTTAAGAGCTTCTGCATCAGTAGAAATGCCTGTTTTCGTTTTTTTTGTAACAGGAAGACCAAGTTTTCCATAAAGTATTTCTGCCAGCTGTTGTGAAGAGTTTATATTAAATTCTCCACCGGACAACTCATAAATTTCCCCCTGCAGTATCTTTATAGCATCGTCATATTCCCTTATAAGGACATTCAGATATTCCTTATCTATATTTATACCTGTAAATTCCATATCGGCAAGTACTTTTATAAGTGGTTCTTCAACTTCCCGATACAGCTTCTCCATCTGTTCGTTTTTAACACCTTCAAGTAATTTTCCCTCGATTTCCCCGTAGAAGCATAACCTCCTTAACAGAATTTTCTCCTCAATTCTTCCCTGCTCCGGTTCACTTTCTTTTCCCTGAAAATTTAGTTCAAGCTGCGCCTTTCCGCTTTCCTTTCTCTGCAATTCCTCCTTATTTACGCTGCTTCCAGTAATATTTTCACCATCGTAATCCCTAATATTTCTTACATCTATATTTAAAATATTGTAGATTATTTCATCAATATTCACCGAAGCTTTATCCGGGTTAAGTAACAGATACAATATCTCATAATCAACGAATTCCCCTTCAAGATTAATTCCATTTTTTCTAAATATCTTGTAAAGGTTCTTAAAGCCAAAACCGGATAATTTACCCTTCTTATCTCCAAGCAATTTTTTTAAAGACTTCCTTACTACTTCATCTGCAAGCATCCCTTTATTGATAAAATATGCATCCTCGCCATCTCTGTAAAGAACGACACCGTAAAACTCTCCGCGTGAGCTAGATTCAGTAATAAAAAGGTCTTCTTCGCCCTTATTTTCTATTAAAATTTCAATATCTTTGCCTCTGGTTATATTAACCAGATTTATCTTTTTAGCCCTTTTTGCTATTTCCTTATCTTCTACAAACTCTTCTTTTAAATTGATTTTATCCTTCATGCTATATAGTTTTTTCAAAAGGTTTCTGAACTCAAGACTATCAAAAAGTTGTTTCACCTTCTTGATGCTGATATCTTTAAAACTCTTGCTTATTATTTCTTCCACATCTAAATCATCGATAACCTTAAGCACCGTGAGCTTCTTGCTTAACTCTGCGATATCCCTGTTTTCTTCAAGGACTTTTTTTAGTCGCTCGTTACCCAGCCTACCCAGATTTTCATATATTTCTTCAATAGAACAATAATCCGACAATAATGTTTTCGCAGTTTTAGGTCCAATACCCGGGACACCTGGTATGTTATCAGAGCTGTCCCCCATAAGAGCAAGAAGATCCTTTATTCTTTCTGGCTCGACACCGAATTTTTCTATAACTTCCGGCCTATTAAAAAGAATAGTATCAGTGACACCCTTCCTCGCAGACATAACTTTTACATTGCCGGATACAAGTTGCAACATGTCCTTGTCACCTGTAACTATTATTATCTGACATGGTGATTCTTTAATTTTAAATACTATATCCGCAATTATGTCATCTGCTTCAAAACCATCCTTTTCAAGGCAGGCAATATTGAACACCCCGAGCAGTTCTTTAATCAGTGGTAGCTGGTTCCCAAGCTCATCGGGCATTTTTTTTCTTTTTACCTTATACTGCTCAAACATCTTATGCCTGAAAGTCGGTTTTTTGCTGTCAAATGCACATATTATGGTATCAGGTTTCTGCTCCTCTATCAGTTTTAAAAGCATGTTCGCAAAGCCAAGGACAGCATTAGTAATTACCCCTGATGAAGTAGAAATGCTATCGGGAAGTGCATAAAAAGCCCTGTATGCTATATTGTTCCCGTCTATTAGAACTATTTTATCTATTTTTTTAACTTTTTTTCCCTCTGCCAACTGCTAAATCCCCTTTTTTTAAATTACAATATTTTAAAGACCGACATATAAAATTTAGCTTCCTTAATCATCTTTTTATAATAGAAATGACAGGCTCCTATATTTTTTTATTTAATTTAAAAGATAAAATTGGCTTCCCGCAGTCAACTGTGTGCCAGCTTATTTCCACCTGATCTCTTGGCTTCATACATTAAAGCGTCTGCTTTTCTTATCAATCTATTCGGGTCAAGATTTCCCCTGCACTCGTAAACACCTATGCTAAGTGAAACAAACCCGTAAAATTTCTCGCTGAAATTCTCCAGGATTCTTTCAGCCATAGCCATAGCCCCCTCAAGATTAATTCTTGAAAGGATTATTATAAACTCATCACCGCCATATCTGCCAACTACATCTATATTCTCCCTGATATTTTTCTTAAATAACTTAACTGCATTCCTGAGGAGCTCATCTCCATCCCCGTGACCATAAGTATCGTTATAATGCTTGAACCTGTCTATATCCATAACCAATATGCAAAAAGCTTCTCCATACCTCTTGTATCTTTTTATCTCTCCATCCAACACTTTAAAAATATACCTTATATTATACGCACCTGTTAAATAATCGGTTAAAGACTGCTTCTTTAATTCTTCCTGATAGAACCTTGTAGAAGTGATATCCCTGAAAATTGCAAGTTTCCCTATTAGCTTTCCGCTCATATTATTAATCGGTGATATATGAACATCGCAAATTTTTTCCTTTCCATCTTTTATAAAACTAACTTCGATCCTTATACTCTTTTTTAAACTTCCTTCCAATTTTTTTATCAGGTTATTAAAATCCGCTGGTTTTTTTATATATTTTCTAAGTTTACCCTTTACGACCTTATCTATAGAATCGGATGTCATCCTATCTGTTTTTAAAAAGTCATCTTTAAAAAGGCATCTATTGAACTCCATTATTTTACCGTCAGGATCGGTAATAATTATACAATCGTCCGCATCCTCGAATATTTTCCTTAAAGTTTTATTCTGTATATTATACCTGTTACTCATTAAACCAATAGTTATAAATAAAAACAAAATAAAATTAGAAATAGAACTTACTGGAAAAGTTGGAACATATCCCTTAACAGCTAAAGGCCTGTAAACGATATTTAGCGCTAAAAATGCTATGAAACCATATGCTATTATCAAACTTGGCCTGCCATATTTACCTGTTTTATGATTTCTATAAACATCCCTTAAAAGAAGAAAAACTACCAGCAGGTAAAAAGGTGCGAGATAAAATGTTCCTATTAAAACCTGTTCATCATAAAAAGGTATATAACCAAAAGAAAATTCTTTAACTCCTACTGCGTAATTTGTAATCAAATATATTAATATACACAGTGGCGGTATAAGAAAAAGCAATTTGTAAGCCAGTTTTGCCTTAAGCAAAAAATTTTCAAGAAAATGGTTTATAAACCCTATAAATAATAAAGGAATAAACAGGATTATTGATTCCAGGAAATAAGACCAGAAAATAGCATTTTCTTCACTGCCGCTATTAAGTACCAGTATAAAAAAGAAGGAGTTCAAAAAAATCAATATGGATAGAAAAGTGAAAAATAAAGTAGCTTCCCTGAATGGCCTCACATATATGCTAAAAATAAATATGCTAAATGAAAATGCAGCGGTCAGGTAAGCAAGAGAAGAATATATGTTTATACCTTCCATATCACGCTACAGTTCTTTACTATAAAAATAATTATAATTTTATGCCGAATCAGTTATTCCCGGCACATGCCTAAAAACTACTTTATTTTGCCTATTATTTAATATAACATATCGCTTCAAACTTATAAATCATGTGCATCAAGGCACCTGTTTAGAACTTAAACATATTAAATAATGACACAGAATCAGCATTTGTCTTTACTATGTAAGTTCTTGATAATAATCTATATAAATTGTATTATCTTTTTGCGCCGGAGTGGCGGAATTGGCAGACGCGCTGGACTCAAAATCCAGTGGACCGCAAGGTTCGTGTCGGTTCGACCCCGACCTTCGGCACCAT
>CAYVWW010000132.1:0-3926 GCA_964455605.1 uncultured Actinomycetota bacterium
TGGTGGGGGTCGCGGGTTCGAATCCCGTCTTCCGCTCCTTTTTTTTTTTTTTTTGATTTTATATTTTTGAGCTGCAAATGCTTATATTAAATGAGATTAATATAACGTAACTTGATGGAAGTTATATAATAGTAGATAGAATTATTCTTAATAAAATTATAAGTAAAGGATTTAAAATAATATGGCTGAAGTTTATTTTAAAAATATAGGGAAAATAGATATAGAGGGGGAGTCAGGGTCAAGCATCCTTGATGCCTTAAATAAATTGGATAATTCTGCAGCAGCAAGAGCTGTAGTTGCTAAAATATCCGGTAAAGAGGATAGTGAAGTTGAAAACCGGTTGGTTGACCTGGACTTCATAGTTAAAGAAGATTATGTTGTCGATATCGTTACTGATGACAGCGAAGAAGCTCGTAATGTATTAAATCATAGCACATCACATATAATGGCCACTGCAATAAAAAGAATATTCCCGGATGCTAAGTTTGCAATTGGGCCGGCAATAAGTGAAGGATTTTATTATGATTTTGAAACTGCCAGAGAGGTATCGGAAGAGGACCTGCCGTTAATTGAAAAAGAGATGAAAAATGTTGTAAATTCGAATTACAGGTTTGAGAGAAAAGAAATAAGTAAAAGAGAAGCGCTGAAATTATTCAAGGATAACGAATATAAAATTGAGATATTAAATGAAATCGAGGACGAAAAGGTCAGCATATATACATCAGGCGAATTTGTTGACTTATGCCGTGGACCACATATACCCTCTACGGGGAAAGCAAAGGCATACAAGCTATTAAGTGTAGCAGGTGCATACTGGAGGGGAGAAGAAAAAAACAAAATGCTGACAAGGATATACGGAACATCTTTTTTTAAAAAAGAAGATTTAAAAAAACATCTGGATAAACTAGAGCTGGCAAAAAGAAGTGACCACCGTAGAATCGGCAAGGACCTTGATCTATTCAGTTTTCATGAAGAAGCTCCAGGATTTCCTTTTTTCCACCCGCTGGGCAAGCAGATTATAAATACGATACTGGATTACTGGAAGGAAGAACATCAAAAAGAAGGCTATATGGAGGTAACTACGCCAATCATATTTAGCAATGAGCTATGGAAAACCTCCGGTCACTGGGATAACTACAGGGAGAATATGTATTTTGTGAAGATTGATGAGGGGGACTATGCAGTAAAGCCGATGAACTGTCCCGGACATATTATAATATATAAATCAAGCCAGCATTCATATAGGGAACTTCCGATAAAGATTTCCGAGCTCGGACTGGTTCACAGACATGAAAAATCAGGTGTTCTGCACGGGCTATTCCGGGTGAGGAGTTTTACACAGGATGACGCCCACATATTCTGTACCGAGGAACAGGCGGAAGACGAAATAAGGAAAGTAATTGCCCTCGTAGAAAGAATGTATAAAGTTTTTGGTTTTGAAAAATATAAGGTAGAGATTTCGACGAGGCCAGAAAAGAGGATAGGAAGTGATGAAATGTGGGACAGGGCTGAAAATGTTTTGAAGGGGGCAGTTAGCAGCAGCGGGATTGATTATATTATAAATGAGGGCGATGGAGCTTTTTATGGTCCCAAGATAGATTTTCATATTATGGATTGCCTGGGAAGGACCTGGCAATGCGGGACGATACAGCTGGATTTCGCTATGCCGGAGAAGTTTGATGTAGAATATGTAGGTGAAGATAATAAAAGCCACAGGCCTGTTATGATACACAGGACAGTCCTGGGTAGCCTGGAGAGGTTTCTTGGAATTATAATTGAGGAATACAGTGGCAACCTGCCTCCATGGCTGGCGCCAAGACAGATTGTGATACTTCCTATTTCAGATAAGTATTACGGTTATGCTAAAAAGGTTTACGATTATCTAAAAAGTGGCGGTTTCAGGGTTGAAATGAATAACAAAGTGGAGTCCCTGAATAAGAAGATAAGACAGGCAGAAGTAAAAAAGATACCGTATATGGTAGTGATTGGAGAAAACGAGGAAAAAACGAATACCATAACTATAAGAAAGAAAATTGGCGGTGATTTAAAGGAAATAAAATTAAAAGATTTTGAAAGTGAACTGAGGAAAGTGATCGATAGTAAAGAAGCAACTTATTAACCAATCCCTGGGAGATTTTTTTACTCTTTATTTTTTATAATAAAATTCTTATAATTTAACATATATTTTTTTAGGATTTAAACTTTAGCGAATAACTACTTTTACATATTACTAATTGATAAAGGAGTATATAAAATGACCTTAAAGGAAAGAGTAAAACTGTATACTACGAAAACAGCTATTCAAAGCGCACTTAAGGTGCTCCCCAAAATTTCAGATGAGAGGTGGCTATCTCTTGTTAAAGGAAGAGTCTACAAGCTAAAAAAGAAAGAAGAAAGAGATTTTATGGAGAATCTTTTAATAAGTTTAAAGACAGTCTCAACAAAGGTCGCACCAAATGTCAGGAATAAGGTAGTAATGAATTTGATTAACAATGCAATGATACAGGGTCAGCCTAAAAGACTTGCTTTCGCTAAAAAGTATGGTATTAATCCGCCGAATCATTTAGTTATAAGTCCCTCCATGAAATGTAATTTGAGATGCACTGGTTGTTATGCATGGCAATACTCAAAAAAAGATGATCTTCCATATGACGTATGCAACAGGATAATAGATGAGGCTAATGATATAGGGCTTTATTTTTTCGTTATTACGGGTGGAGAGCCGACTGTATGGCCACATCTTTTTGATTTCCTTGAGAGGCATAATGACTCTTTCTTCCAGATTTACACGAATGGAACCATGATTGACGATAAGTTTGCAAAGAAGCTTGCGAAACTGGGAAATGCAATTCCGTGTATTAGCGTCGAAGGTTTTGAAAAAGAGACAGATGCGAGAAGAGGAAAAGGAGTCTGGTCAAAAGTAATGAGGGCAATGGATGTACTCAATGAAAACGGCGTTCTTTTCGGATTTTCTGTAACTGCTACGAGGTACAATAACGAACTTGTGGTTAGCGATGAATTTATAGACCTGTTTATAGAAAAAGGAGCTTTTATAGGATGGTACTTTAATTATGTCCCAATAGGAAGGGAACCGAATCTGGAGCTTATGCCAACACCTGAGCAGAGAGATTACAGGAGGAAAAAGATTCTGGAAATCAGGAGAAATAAAAATATAATAGTAGCCGATTTCTGGAATGATGGTCCGCTGGTAAATGGTTGTATGGCAGGCGGGAAGAATTATTTACATATAAATGTCAATGGAGATGTAGAGCCCTGCGTTTTCGTCCACTTCGCTGCTGATAATATAAAAGAAAAAAGTCTAACGGAAGTACTAACGTCGGATTTCTTTATGGGTTTCAGGAAAAGGCAACCATATACAGATAATCATTTAAGGCCATGTAGCTTCCTTGACAATCCATGGGTATTAAGAGATATAGTAGCTGAAACAAATGCCTACCCAACACATGAAGGTGCAGGAACTCTGATAACGGATCTTGCAGATTCCCTGGATAAATATGCTGCTGAATATAAAGTAATAGCTGATAGGGCATGGAAGGAAGAATATCAGCCAGAGGAAGAAGAAAAAGAAGAGCTTGTAGACAAATAATATGGACAAAATTGTTAATAATTAGTATAATTCCAAGATTATTAGGATAAATTTAGTAAAAATATATATAATTAAAAAAATAAGTAGAAATCATCTATTTCTCACCAGGTGGCGGTTTATGACCTGTTAATCTGGTTTTATAAATTAAAATAGGTAGATGATTTAATCTACCTATTTTTTTTAAAAACATACCCGAGGGGGTGCAAATTTAAAGATAACAAGAGAACAAGAGTAAACGATCATATAAGGGTACCGGAAGTAAGATTAATTTCTGAAGATGGTAAGCAGATCGGAATTGTTAATACGACAGAAGCTTTGA
>CAYVWW010000133.1:0-1286 GCA_964455605.1 uncultured Actinomycetota bacterium
AAAACCCGACCTATCAAAACCTGCTTGGAAGAATCGAAAAAGAAGCACAGTTCGGAGTCCTCTCCACAGATTTTACGATGATAAGGGGAGGAGCTCTTCATAAGGCAAACAATGGTTTCCTGGTCATATCCATAGAAGAATTGTTTAAAAACATCTTTTCCTGGGACAGCTTAAAAATGTCCTTAAAAGATAAAAAAATAATAATCGAGGAAGCAAGTGAACGTCTTGGTTCGATATCAACAAAAGGATTGAAACCAGAGCCAATACCTCTAAATATTAAAGTAATCCTTATCGGGTTGCCTTTCCATTATAACATCCTTTACGATATTGACCCTGACTTTAAAAAATTATTCAAGGTCAGGGCTGATTACGACCTTACCATGGAAAGAAACGATAATAATATTAAAAAATTCATAAAGTTTATCAGCACATTCTGTAAGAAAGAGGATCTTAATCACCTCAAATCATCGGCAGTAGCTAAACTAATTGAATATGGATTAAGACTTGCTGAAGATAAGAATAAAATTTCAACCAGCTTTTCGGATATATCAGATATCATAACAGAAGCCAATTTCTATTCGTTGCAGAAAAAATGCAGGTATATCGATACCTGCCATATAAAGAAAGCAATCGATGAAAAGTATTACCGCTCGAACCTTATCCAGGAAAAAGTAAAAGAAATGATAAGAGACAAAACACTTCTTATTGATACCGAGGGCAGCGTGACCGGACAGGTTAACGGCCTTACAATTATAGACCTTGGTGATATCTCATTTGGGAGACCATCAAGGGTAACCGCATCGGTAGGGCTTGGCAAAGCAGGAATTATTGATATAGAAAGAGAAACAAAGCTGGGAGGACCTATCCATACAAAGGGAGTTATGATATTAGGCGGCTACATAACAGAAAAATATACAACAGACACCCCCCTCAATCTATCTGCCCATATTGTTTTCGAGCAGAGCTATGGCAACATTGAGGGAGACAGCGCCTCAAGCGCAGAGCTGTATGCTATACTCTCGGCACTATCGGGAGTCCCTATCAAACAGGAAATAGCCGTGACAGGTTCCATTAACCAGAAAGGTGAAACCCAGTCAATTGGTGGCGTTAATGAGAAGATAGAAGGTTTTTATGATATTTGCAAAGAAAAAGGCTTAAACGGCAAGCAAGGGGTTATAATTCCCGAAAGTAATATAAAAAATTTAATGTTGAAGGATGAATTAGTAAACTCTGCAAAAAAGGGGAAATTCCATATCTACGCAGTAAAGAATATTGATGAAGGCATC
>CAYVWW010000133.1:1296-3905 GCA_964455605.1 uncultured Actinomycetota bacterium
CATCGAAATACTTACCGGATTGAAAGCCGGTAGAAAAACTGCTTCCGGCAAATTCCAGAAAGACACAATAAATTATAAGGTAAACGAAAGAGTGCAGGAGTTCTCCAGAAAGCTCAGCAAATATGAGCAAAATCCCGCTCGCAAGGGGAAATAGCCAGAACTTTTTTCTAAAACACCAGCAAATCATATGTCCATAGCTAAGATTTAATACATATAGAAAAACAGGTATAAATTCCTGCCAGGTCGGTTTTCACATAACTTTTTTACCAGTATAATATGTTAGCCAAATATGATTATTTTCCCAAAGAATGTATGAAAAGAACCCGGGATGTTTTATAATACTGTATATATTATATTGTTTATTTGAAACAATCTTTATAATCTTGTAAAATGATAAAAAATTAAAATTGGAAGGTTCAAATGGCAAATAAAAAAGAAGAAAAAGTCAAGAAAACAGATAGTTCTACCAATAAAGAAACTAAAAAGACTCTTTTTAGCAAAAGTGAAGAATTCGCTCTCTTTCAGAAACTAATAAATAATATTCCTGATAATGTTTATATTAAAGACTCAGAAAACAGATTTATTATCGTAAATAAAACTATGGCTGATTTTGTCGGTAAAGACCCACAAGATTTTATTGGGAAAACAGATGCTGATTTCTTCCCTGCAAAAAATGCAAAATCGTACTCAAGTGACGAAAATAAAGTTATGAAAAAAGGAAAACCCATAACCGATAAAGTAGAAAAAGTCATATCTTCAGGTAAGGAATACTGGATGAGCAGCAGCAAAATACCCTGGTATGATAGCAAGGGGCATATTATGGGAACCATGGGCATATCAAGAGATGTAACCAAAAGGGAAAAAGATGAAGAAAGCCGCCTTGGAAGGGAAAAAAGTTTCTTTAACGCGCTAATGGATAATTTATCCGAAAGCATATTCTTTAAAGACAGAGAAAGCAGATTTGTAAGAATCAACCAGGCAACTGCGGAAAAATTCGGTTTAAATAGCCCAGAGGAGGCAGTAGGAAAAACGGACTTTGATATTTTTAGTGAAGAGCACGCAAGACAGGCATTTAGAGATGAGCAACTTGTAATTAAAACAGGCGCTCCTATAATAAACCTGGAGGAAAAAGAAACCTACGAAGATAAGTCTGACAGATGGGCGTCGACTTCCAAATTCCCCTGGTATGACGAGAACAATAATATAATAGGAATATTCGGTATAACAAGAGACGTAACCGAGAGGAAAAATTCAGAAGAAAAAATCAGGTACTTATCATTTCATGATACACTTACAGGTCTATACAATCGTGCATATTTCGAAGAAGAAATAAAAAGGCTCGATACGGAAAGACAGCTTCCCTTAACTATGCTGATGGGTGATGTCAACGGCCTCAAAATAATAAATGATGCGTATGGTCACTTAAAAGGAGACCTGTTTCTGAAGACAATAGCAGATATACTAAAAGAATGCTTCAGAGAAGAAGACATTGTTTCAAGATGGGGTGGAGACGAGTTCATTATTATGCTTCCCAGGACCCAGGGTGAGTGCGCAAGAAATATTGTAAAAAGAATAAAAAAACTATGCAAGGAAAGAAGTACTGAAGACCTGCCTCTAAGTATTTCAATTGGTTTTGCAACAAAAAAAGTAGCTTCGGAAAATATTGACAAGATACTAAAAGAAGCTGAAGACAAAATGTATAAAAACAAGATAGCTGATAGCAAATCCACCAATGAAATTATCATAAGCTCACTTAAAGAAAACTTAAGGAAAGAAGGAGCCAAAACAGAAGAGCATAGCGTTTTATTAAGGAAATTCGCCCTTGCGATAGGAAATCAACTCAACCTGAGCAACGAAAAACTTGAGGAGTTAAAACTGCTAATGGATGTTTATAATATAGGTAAATTAGCCCTTGCAGATGAGATAATGTCAAAACCAGGAAGGCTTACCAGGGAAGAATGGAAAATAATTAAAAAGCTCCCTGAAATCGGCTATCGTATAGCGGAGTCATCAAATACTCTCAAACCTATTTCAGAAGCAATTCTTTCCCATTATGAATGGTTTAACGGCAGCGGTTATCCAAGAGGTATAAAAGGTGATGATATACCTGTAATATCCAGAATTTCATTTATCATTAACTCTTACGAAGCAATGGCAAAGGACAGACCTTACAGAAAGAAAATGTCAAAAAATCAGATAATAAATGAAATAAAGAAATATAGCGGAATTCAGTTTGACCCTAAAATATCTAAAATTTTTCTTAAATTGCTTGAGGAAGAACTGAAGGAATAAAAAAAATATAATAAATAATTTAGGTTCTCAGTTTCTTGCTTTAATTTATCCGCTTACACAATAAGGTTTAACTTTCTAACCGAACAATAGTATCTTTATGGCGGAGAGGGAGGGATTTGGTCTTTCGTCTCACTTCGCTCGCTGCAGAGCCGCAGACTCCCTCGTCTTCGACTCAGTCCGTCTTTTCAAATCCCGTAAAATATGCGCTTCTGGCATATTTTACACAATAAGGTTTAACTTTCTAACCGAACAATAGTATCTTTATGGCGGAGAGGGAGGGATTTGAACCCCCGGAAGGTATAAACCTTCAACGGTTT
>CAYVWW010000134.1:0-3889 GCA_964455605.1 uncultured Actinomycetota bacterium
TAACTTTTCAATTAAATTTTTACTAAAAATTGATAATTAAATAATATAAATTGATAATACAATAACAAAGTTTCAAATAAAAGCTGCTAATTCTTTTATTTAATATATAGTATTTTAAATTGATTAATTATATTATATAATGTTCATCTAAAGAAAAAGTTTTTCTAACAAACATTTATTTAATAAATGATTGGTCACTTATCACTAAAAATGAATACAGAAAAAAGATATAAAATTATTTTTGAGCAATCCCCTGTCGCCCTTCTTGAAGAAGATTTTAGCGAAATCAAAAAAAATATTGAAGATCTTCAAAAAAGTGGGGTTAAAAACTTTTATAAATATTTCAATAAGAACAAGGACAGGGTAGATTCATTCGTTAAACTCGTAAAACTTATAAATGCTAACAAGGCTGCGTTAAATCTTTATGAAGCAAAAAATAAAACAGAGTTTAAGAAAAATTTCGGTAAAATATTCCTAAAAGATTCCCATAAAGCATTAGAAAAAGAAATTATTGCAATAGCTAATAACAGAAAAAATTTCGAAGCTGAACAGTTTAACCAGACACTAAAAAATAACAAGATATATCTTCATAAAAAATGGGTATCATTGCCGGAAAATAAAAAAAGAAAATCAAGCGTGGTCGTTTCGGTAATGGATATTACCAAATTAAAAAAGCCGGATATTAAGACAAATCATAATGAAATAACCTATAAATCTTTGTTCCATGATTCTATAGACGGTATGTATATAAGTACCCTTGATGGACAATATATAGACGCAAATCCATCACTTATAAAAATTCTAGGTTACAAAAACAAAAAAGATCTTCTTTCAATAAATATACCAAAGCAACTATATGTATCGGAAAAAGACAGGCCGCCACCAAGTAAAAGAAGTCGTCCATTTGAAACGCGCCTTAGAAAAAAAGACGGCTCTATCATATGGGTGGAAATAAGCTCTAAAGTTATATATAGAAACGGTTCCCCTGCTTATTATGAAGGAATAGTAAGGGATATTACTAACCGGAAAAGGGCTGAAAACGAAATAAAGTATTTATCTTTCCATGATAAGCTGACTGGTTTATACAATCGTACCTATTTTGAAGAAGAGATAAAAAGACTTGATACCAGGAGACAGCTGCCTATAAGCATAGTTATCGGTGATGTCAACGGGCTTAAGATGATAAATGATGTTTTTGGCCATGACAAAGGTGATGAATTATTAGTTAAGATATCAAAAATATTAAAAAAGTGTTTCAGGGATGATGACATAATCTCGAGATGGGGCGGAGATGAATTCATTACAATACTCCCGTGCACAGGTCTCGAAAATGCAGATCAAATTATCGAGCGAATAAAAGAAAACTGCTTGAATCAGAGCACGAAAGACTTGCCAATAAGCATATCGCTGGGGTTGTCTTGCAAAGATAGCTATGATATGGATATAAACAAGAAAATAAAAGAAGCTGAAGACAAAATGTATAAGGATAAACTTTCCGATAGGCAGGACGCTGACAATTCGGTTATATATTCCCTCCTTAAAGCTCTTGATGAAAATAAATTCGAACCCGAACAGCACATAGAAAGATTGAGGAAAAATGCGATAAGATTAGGTAATGAATTAAATTTACCCGATGATGTAATTAACGAGCTGGACCTTCTGGCTACAATACACGATATAGGAAAGATCGCGATATCAGACATGATTATTTTCAAACCTGGTAAGCTTAGCAATGATGAATGGGAAGAAATGAAGAGGCATTCCGAAGTGGGCTACCGTATCGCTCAATTATACTTAAAATTAAGCCCTATAGCTAAAGGCATACTATATCACCATGAAAAATGGGATGGAGGAGGCTACCCTACAGGAATAAAAAGAAATAAAATTCCACTTATTTCCCGTATTATATCAATCGTTGATGCTTATGATGCAATGACTAACGACAGGCCATACAGAAAAGCATTAAGCAGAAAAGATGCAATAGTAGAGCTTAAAAAGAATGCTGGAACTCAATTCGACCCCCACCTTGTCGATAAATTCATAAATATAATTAACAGAGAAGAAATAAACTAAAATTGTTCTCAACCAGAAAGAAACATCCCGGTAAAAAATCTTACCTTTTACGTCAGCCTCTTAACTATCATTGTTTCTATCATAGTCAATCAAGAAACTTCTTTCAAAATTCTCGAAAGTTCCTGATAATATATTTTCTCTTGCCCTGTTCACAAGATTAAAAATAAAATGGAGATTATGTATCGTAAGTAATATGCTTGACAATATCTCCCTGTTCCTGAACAGATGCCTTATATAAGACTTCGAATAATTCCTGCATGTATAGCAATTACATCCTTCATCAACAGGAGTAAAGTCATATTCATATTTTTTGTTCTTTATATTTATCCTCCCATTCTTCGTAAAAGCACTTCCATTTCTTGATATTCTCGTAGGCATTACGCAATCGAACATGTCAATTCCGCTCCCTATAGCTTCTATAATTCCCCTGGGGTCACCAAGGCCCATAAAATAACGGGGTTTATTATCATCTAAAAAATCCATCGTATAATTGAGTATATCTATAGTCTTACCCCTTTCTTCACCAACACTCAGCCCCCCTACCGCTATACCATCAAATCCCATTTCCGATATCGAAAGTGCGCAGAACTTCCTTATCTCTTTTATAAAACCACCCTGAACTATTCCAAATACTTTTGAATCTTTATTTATATCCAGGCTTCTTTTTGTTAGAAGAGAAAGCTCTGCCCATTTTATTGTCCTTTTAGCAGCTTCCATTGTATAGCTATAATCATCATTAAAAGGAATGCATTCATCAAGGACCATGATAATATCTGAACCAAGACGATGCTGCATCTCTATTACTTTCCCGGGCGTAAAAAAATGGTTTGAGCCATCTATTATTGATTTAAACTCGACGCCATCATCAAAAATTTTTCTTATCTTACTTAAACTGAATACCTGAAACCCCCCGCTATCAGTCAATATGCTATTTTTCCAGTTCATAAATTTATGAAGCCCACCTGCTTTCTCTATTACCTCAATTCCAGGCTGGAGATAGAGATGGTACAAATTACCAAGTATGATTTTACAGCCAAGTTCGTAAAGCCACTCATTTGTAGTTGCCTTTACCGTTGCCTTGGTACCTACCGGCATAAAAACAGGGGTGTTTATAACTCCTCTTTCCGTTTTCATTTCTCCTGCCCTTGCCAGCGTTTTTTTATCTTTTTTTAAAATTTTAAAAAAAGCCATATACCTATTTATAAATATATTTTTTACCTTATTTTTTGATTATTAGATAACCTTTTACCAGCAGCGTTATTTTACTTCTACCTTTTTTACAAAAGACTTATCAAGCCTACTCTCTGTCCGTAGTCTCTTTTCTGCTTCCTTTAAAATAGAAAGCAACATCTCTGTATAAGATATTCCCTTTATTTTTGACATTTTTGCAAGGTGCCCATCCCAGCACCACCCCGGATTTGGGTTTACTTCCAGCAACTTCGGCTCCCCTTTCGAATTCAATCTCCAGTCCAGACGGGCATAGTCTTTGCATCCAATCCTTTCAAACATCCTTAGCGAACAATCAGTTATAAACCTTTTTGTTTCAACTGGCAGGTCAGCAGGAATGGATTTTATTTTCCAATACGGAGAATCCTGCAGCCATTTAGCCTCATACCCGCAAATTCTGGGGAGACCCTTGGGAAGATTCGAGTAGTCTTCTTCTATCATTGGTAAAACAGTGTAGGAATCAGGAAAATTTCCTATTACTCCCACGCTCAAATCTTTTCCTGGTAAGAATTCCTCTATTAATATCGGTTTATCATAACCAAGATTATCCCTTATTTCAGAAATTACACTAATGACTTTTTCAATATCA
>CAYVWW010000135.1:0-3865 GCA_964455605.1 uncultured Actinomycetota bacterium
AATAAAAATTTCAAAAAAGTATTTAAATATTTTTGAATTTGTTTTATAATATAATATAAAATATAAAATTTAATAAATTTATTATATAATTTTTTATTAAATATTATATAATAATAAATAAATTTATATTATTATAAGCAATAAAAAAAAAGTTGTTCTTGAAGAATTAAAATATTTAAGGAGCGGGATGATGAATATGGAATACGAAGATGATGTAAAGAAAATTGACACAAACGAGTTGAGGGTAAACCTTACGAAGTATTTGACTGAGAATTTGGGCGATACCATATATATCACAAGGTATAACCGCCTTGTGGCAGAGCTCAGGGTTTATACGGAGGATACCAGAAGAAAAACGGAGCTCAGAATAGCCAAGAAAATGCTTGAAGCTGCTGAAAAGGGAAAAAATAATAAAAAAAAATAAGGCGGCTTAAAATACTATGAAAAAATAGCGCATACGCTGAGAAGGGTATGCGCTATTTTGTGCTTTATGGGTTTCCACTAAATGAATTGAAAGATATTTTAAAAAAATATTTTTAAGTTGACTTGCGGTATAGTTATGCTAACATATATTGCATTCTAAATATTCCAGATAAGATATATAAACGGTTAGACTTATGAAAATAAACAGGGAAAAATATAGTTATATAAAAGAAATTATCAGCATGTATCTCTGGCTAAAAGATAATTCCTGCTGGCGTAGCATATAAACCTGGCT
Source organism: uncultured Actinomycetota bacterium (assembly GCA_964455605.1). Lineage (GTDB taxonomy): Bacteria > Actinomycetota > Humimicrobiia > Humimicrobiales > Humimicrobiaceae > JAQVEM01. Next base: position 719 of record CAYVWW010000135.1, read on the forward strand.
GGCGGGAATTTTTGTTTCTATCTGGAATCTCTATTTTATCTCTAAATTAACTCACTTACAGATATTAATTAATCAGAACTAAATAAAAATTCTAATAGTATACGTTTAATGCCAGGTTAAGGACTCCCTTAAGGGGAGTTCTGTTTTTTACTGGTAAATTGCCAGTGAAGCGGTGATTTTTAGCGATATGAAAAATTAGGAAAATTTTTAAAAAAGAAAATACAAAAAAGGCAAAAAATGTTTTTACCTTCAAAAAGTGAATATATAAAAAGAGCAAGAAATTACAATATGATACCGGTGTATAAAGAATATATCGTTGATACAGAGACTCCTGCCTCGCTTTTCATGAAAGCCGTCGGTCCAGGTAGGGAAGGATTCCTGCTTGAAAGCATAGAGGGCATAAAAAATTTATCCAGGTATTCTTTTATCGGTATCGGCTTTAGTAATCTTATTGAGTTTAATGATGGCCTTTTTTCTTTAAGCAGCAAAGGGGAAAGTATATATAGCGTAAAAACTGATTGTCCCCTTGAGGAGCTGGAAAAGACTTTAAAAAATTATAATCTTTACAAAGACCCTGAACTAAAACATTTCGTGGGTGGCGCTGTGGGTTATTTAAGCTATGACCTGGTAAAGTACTTCGAGAAAATACCTATGCCTGAAAAGAATCTGTCCGTACCTGAAATTATGCTTTACCTTACAGAACTTGTAATAGTTTTTGACCACCCGCTGAACCGTATAAAAATAATATCTACGATAAAAGTAGGGGATGAGGGCGATGCCGGGGAGTCTTATGCAAGGTCAGTTGAAAATATCGAAAGAATTGAAAAAAGAATCAAAAAAAATAACGGGAATAATTTTAAGGGCAGCTTTAGCGCGAAGGGCATGAATAGCGAAGCCGGAAATTTAAAACCTGATTCCAATCTCGAGAAAAAAGATTTCATCAAAGGAATTGAAAAGGCAAAAAAATACATAACGGACGGGGATGCTTTTCAGATAGTGCTCTCGCAGCGGTTTCACACTGCTAATTGTTCAGATTCTTTCAGTGTTTACAGGGGGCTGAGGGCCGTAAACCCATCTCCATACATGTATTATTTTGATTTTGGAAAATTTATGATTGCAGGTGCTTCGCCTGAGCCCCTGATTAAGATTAAAGGGAGCAAAGTCATGACCTACCCGATTGCTGGCACGAGAAAAAGGGGCAGGAATGCCGGGGAGGACAGGGCACTTATAAAGAGCCTGTTAAATGATGAGAAAGAAAAGGCGGAGCATAATATGCTAGTTGACCTTGCAAGGAATGACCTGGGAAGGGTATGCAAATATAACAGCGTAAAGGTAAAGAAATATATGGGTGTTGAGAAATATTCCCATGTGATCCACCTGGTTTCCAGGGTTGAAGGCATTCTTGACAAGAGGAAATCGATATTCGAGGCATTAAAGAGCGTCTTTCCCGCCGGGACTTTATCCGGTGCCCCGAAGATAAGGGCGATGCAGATTATAAGCGAACTTGAGCCTGACAGGCGGGGTCCTTACGGGGGTACGGTAGGTTATTTCGGCTATGACGGCAATCTTGACACCTGTATAACGATAAGGACGGCTATTATAAAAGATAATACGGCTTATATCCAGGCAGGAGCCGGTATCGTATATGATTCAAAACCAGAGAATGAGTACAACGAGACTTTGAATAAGGCAGCAGCTGTTTTTAAGGCCATTGGCTTATTTAAATAAATAAAAATATAAATATAAGTAAGATTGGAGATTTATAAAATGAAAGAATTTTTTGAAAAAATTTTAAACGGGTCAGATCTTAACCGAGATGAAGCATATAAAGCTATGGAGTTTATAATGGAAGGAAAGGCAAATGATTGCCAGATTGCAGCTTTTCTTACTGCTTTAAAAATGAAAGGGGAAACGGCAACCGAAATAAGCGGTTTTTCAATGGCTATGCTGGATAAGGCAGTAAAAGTAAAAAGCAGGTACTTAAACCTTGTCGATACCTGCGGGACCGGAGGTGACGGTCTATTTACTTTTAATATTTCCACAACTGCCGCGTTTATTGCTGCTGGCGCAGGGGTGCAGATTGCAAAACATGGCAATAGAAGCGTATCCAGCAAAAGCGGCAGCGCAGATGTTCTGGAAGAACTGGGAGTAAATATCAATCTTGAATGCGATGAGGTAGCTTCATGCATAGATGATATTGGAATCGGGTTTATTTTTGCACCAAAGGCGCACAGGGCTATGAAATTTGTTGCGAAGGCAAGAAAGGATATGGGGATTAGAACCGTTTTTAACATTCTTGGTCCCATTACTAACCCGGCGCTTGCAAACGGGCGTGTCCTCGGAGTATTTGACGAAAAATTAATTGACATAATGGCGGATGCCCTGAAAAATCTTGGTGTGGAAAGGGCTTATGTGGTAAGTAGTGAGGAAGGTCTGGATGAGTTCTCCGTATCAGGCAGAAGTATCGTAGCAGAGCTGAAAAATGGAAAAATTACTAAGTTCGTTTTTGACCCTACCGGATTCGGCTTTAAAAAATCAACAGTTTCCGACCTTGCAGGCGGGGATGCAAAGGATAATGCAAAAATACTTACCGGTATCCTTAACGGGAAGGAGAAAGGGCCCAAAATGGATTCTGCTTTAATCAATGCTGCTGCAGCAATAGTTTCAGGTGGTAAAGCGGATGACCTGAGGGAAGGCCTTAAGCTTGCGGAGTATTCGATTGAAAGTGGCAGCGCCTATGGTAAATTGGCTGATTTGATTGGATATACGAATGGGAAAAACGCCTGACAGCCGCGGGTAAATAAGGTTTTAAAGAAGCATGTATAAGTTATAAAAAGGGGACATGATTGAAATATTTAAAGGAAATTTTGCTATTTAAAAAGAAAGAGATTGAAAAACTCGGGAAAGTAACGCGGTTTGATTCCGGCAAAGCCGGAGATGGAAAGGAAATTTCCGGTAAAAAGGGACGTTTTATAAAAAAAATTGATAGGGCAAAGGTTAATGTTATTGCAGAGATAAAAAGGGCATCTCCTTCAAGGGGAATTATAAACGATAAACTTGATATTGAAAAAACGGCTCTTCTTTATGACAGGTATAAAAGTTTTATCAGTGGAATTTCCGTTCTTACGGAATCGCTTTATTTTAAGG
>CAYVWW010000136.1:0-3856 GCA_964455605.1 uncultured Actinomycetota bacterium
TATTGCGCACCGGCTTGGGATATATTATATAAAATCGGAGCTTGAGGATTTAAGTTTTAAATATCTTTATCCTAAAGAGTATAAGAAGATAAAAGATATGTTTGATGAAAAGCTGGAAGAAAGGAAGTTATTAATTGATGAGGCAATAAAAATAGTTAATAAAAAATTAAAACAGATGAAAATTTCTGCTGATATAAGTGGAAGGATAAAAACATATTATAGTGTATACAATAAGATTGTTAATCAAAACAGAAAATTTGAAGATATTTACGATATAATTGCCATAAGGATTATAGTTAATGATATAAAAAGCTGCTATGCCGTTCTTGGCATAATACATTCATTATGGAAACCTGTGCCGGGTAGGTTTAAAGACTTTATTGCAAATCCCAAGTTCAACATGTACCAATCGCTTCACACGACAGTAATGGGACTTAAAGGTAAACCACTTGAAATACAGTTAAGGACGTTTGAGATGCATAAGTTTGCTGAATATGGTATTGCCGCGCACTATAAGTACAAGGAAGGGGACATCAAAAAGCTAAGCGAATTCGATAAAAGGATAGCGTGGATAAGGCAGATACTGGACTGGCAAAAAGAGCTAAAGGACCCCCAGGATTATATGGAGTCTCTAAAACTTGATTTGTTTGAGGAGGAGGTTTTCGTATTTACTCCAAAGGGCAAGGTTATTAATTTACCGCGCGGAGCGACTACTATAGATTTCGCTTACCAGATACACACAGATGTGGGGCATAATATTATAGGAGCAAAAATTAACGGCAGCATGGTACCTATAGAAAGCGTTCTGGAGAATGGAGATATAGTAGAAATAATAGTGGCAAAAAACAAAAAGGGACCAAGCAGGGACTGGCTCAACGTAGTTAAAACATCAAGTGCCCGCAACAAGATAAAACAGTGGTTCAGTAAGGAACAGAGGCAGGAAACATATAATACCGGCAGGGATGTAATGCTAAAAGTTTTAAGGAAAAATAGCCTTTCCTTTAAGAGTGTTCCTATGGAAATTTTTGATGAAATAGCAAAGGAAATGAATTTTGATAAAGTTGAAAACCTGTTCAGGAATATCGGCTCGCACAGGGTCTCGGCCCACCAGGTTTTTACGAGGATAGTTAAAAAATTAAACCAGCAGGAGGAGAAAAAGGAGCTTAAGATTGAAGACATCTACAGGAAAGAGTTGGAAGAAAAAGAAAGCTCCGGAATAAAGGTAAAGGGTTTAGGGTCTGTTCTGGTAACGATAGCGAAATGCTGTAACCCCGTACCAGGAGATAAAATAGTAGGATATATAACGAGGGGCAAGGGAGTTTCAGTCCACAGGGCAGATTGTACGAATATCAAGAATCTTATGAATAAAGAGAAGCAGAGATTTATTGATGTAGAATGGGATAAAAAGGCACCGCGCAGGTTTAATGCCGAAATACAGATAGAGGCTCTTGATAGGACGAAGCTACTGCGAGACATAACAAATGTAATAAGCGAGTATGATTTAAATATAGTCAGGGCAAACTCTTTAAAGATTAATAAGAGCGGCCATATGAAATTTAGATTTATAATAGAGATAAACAATAAATATATTCTGAAAGATGTCATAAATAATATTAAGGAGATTGACTCAGTATATGATGCTTTCAGGGTATTACCCGGAAAGTAAATACTTCCATTGAAAGTAAAAAAGTTAGAATTGGGATTTTTAAAAGTTAATTGCTATATTTTATTTCTGGATAACGTAAATGTGATAATAGATCCTGGTGCTGATTTTATGGTTATCAAGGAAAATCTTACGCGTTATGGTGTTAAACCGGATTTTATATTAAACACGCACGGGCATTATGATCATATAGGCGCCGTAAATGAAATGATTGAGTATTATAAAATACCTTTCTACATACATGAGCTTGAGGAGCCGATTATAAAGGACCCGTATAAGAATTTGTCTTCATTTTTTGTTGGAAATGAATTATCATTAAAAACTTATAAATTAATAAAAAATGAGGACTATGGTTATTTTGAAGAGTTCGGTATAAGCATCGTTAATGTTCCGGGGCATACACCCGGTAGCATTATGCTTAATGTGGATGGAGCCCTTTTTACAGGTGATTTGATATTTAAGGATTCTATAGGAAGGACGGACCTACCGGGAGGGGACCTGGTTCAGATGAAAAAGTCGCTGTCTGAATTAAAGAAAATGGAAGGGCGGTTCATTATATATCCAGGTCATGGTGAAAACACGACTCTTGAGCAGGAATTAAAAACAAATCGTTTCCTGGATGAAAATTTTTTAAGTGACGGGAGCAAAGCTATCAGGGAAAAAGGTGATTTATTTTGATATTGAATTCTCCAAGGGGAACTGCAGATATATATGGCGAGGATATAGATTACAGGAACTATATTATAAATACTGCAAGAAATATATTTGAAGTTTTCAACTATAAAGAAATAATAACGCCTGCCTTCGAGTATACGGGTGTTTTCAGCCGGAGCATAGGCGAGGAAACAGATATTGTCCAGAAAGAAATGTATACTTTCCTGGATAAGAAGGGGAGGTCTTTGACTTTAAGACCGGAGGGGACGGCGTCTATAGTAAGGGCTGTAATAGAGAATAATAATTATTTTAAAAATATGCCTTTAAAGTTATTTTATCTGGGGAATATGTTCAGGTATGAAAGGCCCCAGAAAGGGAGAATGAGGGAATTCTGGCAAATCGGGGTCGAATCGATAGGCACGGATAGCCCGGTTATGGATGCGGAAGTTATATGGATGTTAAGCCTGCTCTTTGAAAAATTGGGTTTTAAGGAGCTGGTTCTTAAAATAAACAGCATAGGTTGCGACAAGTGCAGGAAAGAGTTCATTATTGAATTTAAAAAATATTTAAAACCCAGACTGGGGAAACTCTGCAAAGAATGCCAGAGCAGGTTTGATAAGAATGCCTTAAGGATTTTTGATTGTAAAAAAGCCGGTTGTAAAAGCGTAATAGAAAGCGCGCCTTCAACAATTTCATATTTATGCCCGGAGTGTAAGAAGAATTTCGAGCAGGTTCTTAATTCGCTGGGAACGCTTGGAATTAATTACAGCATTGATAACAAGTTAGTGAGAGGTTTTGATTATTATACGGGAACAATATTTGAAATTATATCGGAAGAACTCAAAAGCGAGCAGAATGCTCTTGGTGGTGGTGGAAGGTATAATAACCTGGTCAGGCAGATGGGTGGTCCGGAAATGCCGGCAACAGGTTTCGCAATAGGGGTTGACAGGATAATAATGTTGATGAAGCAGTTAAATATCGGGATAAAAAAGCAGAAGAGCACGAAAAAAGCCTATATTATCTTAATGGATATAAGCTATCAGGATTATTCTTTAAAAGTATTAAAATATTTAAGGGATGCAGGGGTAGTCTGTGATCTCAATTTTAATAATAGAAGTTTAAAGAAGGAAATAAAATGGGCCGGCGATAATGATTATGATTTTGTTTTGATAATTGGGGAAGACGAGGTAAGGAAGGGAAATATTACCATTAAAGATATGGGGAACTTCAAGCAGTACGAGATTAGCTGGGCGAAGGAAAAAGAAAAATTAATACGGATTATAATAGGAGCTTGATTATGGTTGATTCTATTTTTGGGACCAGGATGAGGACCGATTTATGCGGAAAAATAAATAAGGATTTTGACAGCATGGAAGTAACCCTTAGCGGATGGGTAAACAGGAACAGGGATCATGGAAAATTGATATTCATAGACTTAAGGGATTTCTCAGGTGTAGTTCAATTAATCTTCGATAGTAAAATAAATAAAAAGTCATATGATGAAGCGAGAAACCTGCGCAGTGAATATGTAATAATGAT
>CAYVWW010000137.1:0-3836 GCA_964455605.1 uncultured Actinomycetota bacterium
TATTCGGTATCTTATTTGCGGTTATGGTATCAGCAATACTAACAAGGTTTACTATACTTGAAACGTCTATAACCATGATGCCTATAATCATAGCCCTGAGTTTCTCAACGGTAGTGGGCCTTTTCTTCGGAATATATCCCGCAATGCGCGCTGCGCGGCTCAACCCCATAGACGCCCTGAGGTATGAATAGGGTAATATCCCAAATAAAGAAATAATTCATCAAATAATATTCATATTACTTAATATATAACCAAGTTTAGCCGTGTCCTTAAGATGAATCGTATTGAAACCTAATTTTTCTGCCGCCTCAACATTAGCTATAGTATCATCTATAAAGAGTGACTCTTTTGCTTTAATACCATTTTTTTTGATTAGTTTTAAATATATTGAGCTGTATGGCTTTAGTAATTTTACAAAAGCCGAAACTACTCCACCGTCAAACAGTTTAAAAAAATTGAACTTTTCATATATGGTCAAGAAGGCTTCCTTATGAAAGTTAGACAGGAAATACAATTTATATTTTTTATTTTTTAATTCATTAAGTAGCTTTGCATTGCAATCTATAATCTTATACATGCCCTGGTAATTATCTATATATTTACTTAAAATATATCTATATTTCTTGTTCCTGCTTATTATCACCTCTTTGGCTTCTTCTCTTGTAATTATACCAATATCAAGGTACGCCCATTCCTTGCTTAAAAAAAATTTATCTCTTATAAGCTCGGCTTCCGCACTTTTAAGCCCTTCACTTTTTAAATACCCGTCCGGATAAAATCTGACAAGTACATCTCCAAGATCAAATATTATATTTTTTATATTCTGTCCCATTCCGCCCTCCGCTCGCAATCCTTACTCATCTTTGCCTTTAAAAATGCATTGTTTTCTGATAAATTCCGAAGGAGAGTAACCTATATATTTTTTAAACACGGAAATGAAATATCTGTATTCAGAAAAACCTACCTTATGCGCAATCTTATAGATTTTATCTTCGTTTTTTTCAATGTATTCGAGAGATTTCTGTATCCGGTATTTATTTAGAAAATCAGTAAATGTCAAACCGGTTGATTCTTTAAAAACCCTCGCTAAATAACTTACGCTTACAAGTAATTCTTCAGAAAGATCTTCAAGACTGATTTTAGATTCATAGTTTGCTATGATATGCTCAATTATCCTGTTTACATACCTTGAATACTGGTCCTCTTTTTTCAAATATAATTCCATATTAAGTAGTTTGAGATTATCCATATCTTTTACCGTTTTTTTTACATATAAATAATCTTTCTTCTTCTTTATTTCTACAGACAATTCTTTTATTGCATCTTTAAGTTTATCTTCGTCTATAGGTTTAAGTATGTATTTGAAAACATCTAAATCTATGGCTTTTTTGGCAAATTTAAAATCTTCATACCCTGATATTATTATTGTTTCAAAATCAATACTTTTCTTTAGCTTTCTTACCATATCCAAACCGTTGATATGAGGCATTTTAACATCAGTAATAACTACATCGGGATTCGATTTTTTAATGATATCAAGCCCTTCAAGTCCATCTCCTGCTTCTCCAACTACAACACAACCCATTGAAGCCCAATCAACTGTATATACGAGCCCTTTTCTTATTACAGCTTCATCTTCTACTATAACTATCTTTAACATCAAGCTGGTATCTCCTTACTTTTTTATAAATGGTAACCTGATAGATACGGTAGTCCCTACACCTTTTTTACTTTCAATTTCCAATCCGTATTTCTCACCATATTTTAACTTAATCCTCCTGTGCGTATTAACCAGGCCTACATGTTCGCTCTCCGTATAATCTTTGTCTAATAATTTATTTATCTTCTCCAGCAATTTTTTATCTATTCCTTCACCATTATCGTTCACTTCTATCACTAGGTTTTTATCTTTAACATAGCAGTTTACATCAATATTTAACTCTTTTTTGTTCTTGAAATTATGTAGAATGCTATTTTCAATTAAAGGCTGGATAATCAATTTCGGTATTAAACAGTCCCTTACTTTTTTATCAAATTTGATATCATAATTGAAGTTATCTCCATATCTATATTTAAGTAAAAGCAAGTAGTCGAAAACATACTGGATATCATCCCTGAACTTTACTTCCTCATATTTCTGACTGATGCTATACCTTAAAATATTACCCAGACTCACTATCATCTCTACCGATACATCCGGGTCAATCCTAACCATATATTTCAGTGATTCAAGCGTATTGTATAAAAAATGTGGATTAAATTGAGACTGAAGCTGTTTGATCTCCCCCACCTTCGTTCTTATAGCATTCTCCTCATTTTTTTTCATCAGTCTCTTTATCTCCACTAAGGTTTTATTGTAATAATCGCCGAGTTCTTCAAACTCATCATTTGTTTTTATATTAACCATTCGGCTAAAATTCCCACTTCTTGTATCTTCCATTACCTCTAATAAATCGTCTATCGGCCTGATTAAATTTTTTGAAAAAATTCTTATCGCTAAATATAAAACAGCTGCCAGTATTAAAAAAAGAACTGAAAAACTTATAAATCCTTTTAAGAGGAACTCATCTATATGCCCGATTTGAATCATTGTGTATATATTAATTTCATCTTCTAAAATTGATTTTTTATAAATTGAATATTTCGCATTTTCATCTTTAATATATATATTATTGGATATTTCTGGCTTGAATTTGTTAACATTATTTAAAAGTGATTCATTTGTGAATACGATTGCATTATCATAACTATCAGTAGCAATAAATACTTCAATATGCTGCTGGTCAATTATTTCAATTATTTCAGATTCGATTAAATCAAATATTATATAACCTATTATTCTCTCGTCTTGCACAACAGGCTTTCCCATCGAATACACGGTCCTGATGCTTTCAGAAATTTGCTGTCGGTCGATATTAGTTGAAACATCTTCTTCATAATATTGCATCTTCCTGAGTATGCCCCAGAGTATTTTATCCTGTATGCGGCAATCTTCTTCTATCCTTCTATTACTTAATAAAACAAGCCCTTTTTCATCAGCAACAACAAACATGCTTTTTATTTCATGTCCATTTATAATCGAATAGATATCTTCATATAGCTGTCTTTTGATAGCTCCGTCTTCGTTATTTACTAACACGTCTTTGAGCAATTCGGATTCAGAGAGGTTTTTTATTTCTTCCTTATAGTTTATTAACTCATTCTCAATCAGGTTAGAAATATAGATATTTTTAGAGATATTCTCTCCATAAATTGATTCCCTCTCATGGTAAGTTAACATGAAAAAAAACAGAAAGAACAATAGGAAAACCGGTATTAGAGCATACAGAATGAACATTTTTCTCATTTTTGCTCTTAATACCTTTTTTCTGCTCATTGCCTTATCCTGGAAATTGGATGCTTTATAAAATTTTTTATAAGCTTATTTCTTCCCGTCCTGTTATTTTGAAGAATAGCATTAATGCTATAACAGTAGAGCCTATCAATATCGTAGAAATTGCAGCTGCAGTGCCAAAGCTCGTCCTGATTACTTCTACATAAATTGCCACTGCCATTGTTTTTGTACTTCCAGAATATAGTATAATCGATGAACTTAGCTCACAGATAGATCTTATCCACGCAAGTATAGCACCTGAAAATATTCCCGGCAACATCATAACCGCAGTTATTTTAAAGAATGTTTTTGCAGGATGATACCCCAAACTAATTGAGGCCTCTTCAATGCTTGGGTCAATTTGATAAAGTATAGCCGTGCTCGAACGTATTATCGTAGGAGTTCTCCTTATCACTAATGATAGTATTATTATTGCCGCTGTTCCACTAAGTATCAATGGTTT
>CAYVWW010000138.1:0-3770 GCA_964455605.1 uncultured Actinomycetota bacterium
TTGGTCATTTCTGATAAATTAGCTCCTTTTCCTCCAAGGAGTTTCTTCATCTCTTTCTTGCCTTCACCAAAAAAATAAACGTATTTTTTAGAAGTCATCTTTACCAATCCCTTTCTTATTACTAAAATAAAATATACTTCATAATCTTATTATGACAAATTGAAATATGATAACAGAAAAATGAAAAAAAATTAAGGGTAATATTTTAAAAAGTTAATTATTATTTACCACTAATTTCGAGAAATCAGCGATCATAAGATAAAGGTCGAATGCCCTTTTTACTAAATTAATCCGGTTTAACCGTATTTTCTCATTTTTATCCATTACAAGAACTTCGTCAAAGAAAACATCGACGGTTTCGCCGAAATCACAGAGCTCTGCAAGGGCCCTCCCGTAATCTTTATCCCTGATGAGCTTTTTTATAAGCGGCTCTTTCTTCTGAATGTATGAAAATAGCTTTTTCTCATATTCCTCTGTAAGCAAACTGCTACTCACTTCACCAAACTTCCCCTTTCCTATTATATTTTTACACCTGACCATGGGGAAATATATTTTCTTTATATCATCTCCTGCAATAAATTTCTCAACGTAATCATATCTTATGGCGATATCCAGTATAGATGAGCACCCCGAGCCAAGGACTGACTCCAGAACATCAATTCTTCTGCCCTCTTTATCCACCATAAATTTAAATCTTGCCAGTACGAAGCTCCTGATTTCTTTTCCAATTTCCGATCCGGCTTTATACTTAAAATCAGGATTTTCATCATAAAGCTTGAGACAGAAGGCAATTAAATCATCCAGCTTAAAATCATACTGGCCACCAAGAGCCGATAGGACTATTCCTGATGCCTTTCTTCTTAATGCAAATGGGTCTGCTGACCCTGTAGGTATTTTCCCAGCAATAAACATTCCTGCTATAGTGTCAATCTTGTCTGCAATGGCAAGTACCATACCGGTGTTAGTCGAAGGCAGCATGTCGCCGGAAAACCTTGGAAGGTAATGCTCGAATACTGCTTCGGATACTTCAGCTTTTTCGCCCCTCTCCCTCGCATACTGGCATCCAACTACCCCCTGAAGTGAAGGGAACTCCACAACCATATTTGTCACAAGGTCGCACTTGCAGAGCATGCTTGCCCTGGCAACGTCTTCTTTCAGGTTATTATCGGTAATACTACCGCTCTCTTTTAACATTTTTACGATATATGAACCTATCTTTTTCAATCTCAAAGATTTATCATAAATACTTCCCAGATTTGAAAAGAAAATAACCCCATTTAGCTTTTTAGTCCAGTAGCTAAAATCATGCTTCCTGTCCTCCTCGTAAAAATAAGCGGCGTCGCTCAATCTTGCTTTAAGGACTCTTTCGTTGCCCTTTTTTATTCCAACCTTATCCTTTTCCCCGTTCTGGACTATTATAAAATTCGTGCTGACATTTCCCTCGCTGTCCACAACCGCAAAATATTTCTGGTGGTGCTGTATTGCCTCTATTAGCAAATCCTTTGGGATATAGAGAAACTCTTCAGGGAAGCTACCAACTATTACGTTGGGCATCTCAACCATATTTACGACATCTTCCAGCAGGTCTTCATCCAGTACGACCCTTAGCTTTCCTTCCCATGCTTTCTTTTCAAGTTGTTCTATGCTGCCGGTTATTATTCCCCTCCTCTTTTCCGCATCTGCTATTACCTTACCCTTATCTTCGAGGATATCGAGATAATCTTTGCTATCCTTAATGATTATTGGAGACGGGCTAATCGTGCTGTGCCCGTAAGTAATGTTTGAAGAGTATATATTCGCAATATCAAAGTCCACGACCCTGTTATCATAAAGAGCAAGTATCCACCTGATGGGACGGATAAACTTAATATCATAGTCTCCCCAGGTCATCTGCTTGCTGAAAGCGATTGAAAGTATGGACTCTTTGAGTATCCCCGCAAGCAAATCCTTCGTCTTTTTCCCTTCTTCTATGCTTCTTTTCGCAAGGTAAAGACCTTTATTGCCCACTTCTACTTTTTCAAGTTCGCTAACTTCGGATTTCAGACTTTTCGCAAAGCCCTTTGCTGCCCCGGTCGGCTCCCCATTCTCATCAAAGGCAATTTTTACAGGGGGACCGGTTACTATCTTCTCCTGCGGGTCCTGCACCTCGGCCAATCCATCGACGATGGCAACCAGTCTTCTTGGAGAGCTGTAAGTCCTGACGCCATCAAATTCAATCCTGTTTTCAGCAAACTTTTTTTCAAGAGCCGTCTTCAGCCCGCATATGCCCTCTTTAATAGATGAAGCTGGGATTTCCTCTGTCCCTATTTCAAAAAGTAACTGCTTTTTCTTTTTTACCATATGCTCAAACTACCTTTTTTTCTTCTTATTGCCTGTAAGTAAGGGAAAACCAAGCTCTTCCCTCTGCTTGATATAAGCGGAGCACAAAGTTTTGGCAAGGTTCCTTATCCTGGCGATATATAAAGTCCTCTCCGCCACACTTATTGCTTCCCTCGCATCCAGTAGGTTAAAAATATGCGAACATTTAAGTACGTACTCGCAACCCACAAAGACCAGGCCCTCTTTTATAACTCTTTTAAACTCATCCTCATATTTTTTAAACAAATCAAGCAGCATATTTACATCGGCAACCTCGAAGTTGTAAACGGACCATTGTTTTTCTGATTCAAGATGTATGTCGCCATAACTTAAATCATCGGACCATTTGAGTTCCCAGAAGCTATCCTTATCCTGCAGGTACATTGCGATACGTTCCAGCCCGTAAGTTATTTCCGCCGATACGGGCTTGAGCAAAAGTCCCCCCATCTGCTGAAAATATGTGAACTGGGTTACTTCCATTCCATCCGCCCATACTTCCCATCCCAGCCCTGCGGCTCCAATGGTGGGAGACTGCCAGTCATCCTCTACAAAACGTATGTCGTGGTGTTTTAAGTCAATCCCCAGGCTTTCAAGCGAGCCGAGGTAGAGGTCCTTAACATTATCAGGCGAGGGTTTTAAAAGAACCTGGAACTGGTAATAATACTGTGTCCTGAAAGGATTCTCCCCGTACCTTCCATCAGTGGGCCTCCTGCTTGGCTCAACATAGGCAACATTCCACGGTTCTGGGCCAAGGCACCTTAAAAAAGTATCCGGGTTAAAGGTCCCGGCTCCCTTTTCAAGATCCATTGGCTGCTTTATAACACAATTATTAGCAGCCCAGTATTTTTGCAGATTAAAAATAATATCCTGAAAATTCATAATTTATTTATTTTAATAACATTAATTTTAATAGTCAATTAAACCCGAAGATATACTAACACGAAATGCTGGAAAGAGCAGAATTTTTACTGTCTAAATTCCCAGCTTTTTAAGATACTTAAAACTATCTATATTGCACTCGGTATGGTAGATTATATAATCTTCTAAAAGTTTATGCACTTTTTTTAAGGCATGCGGATTTACTTCCATATCCCTGAAATCTTCAATTTTCAGGTTAAACAAATCATAAAGGAACCTGTATTCGGAAGCGCCAAGAACTTCGCTTCCAGCCAGGGATTCCCCGCATTCCCTGCACAGTACTCCCCCGTATTTTATTGAAAAATAGGTTTTCCCTCCCCTGAAAGAATAGAGGTTTTCTAATTTTTTATTACATTTGCTGCAACTTCCAAGCATGGGTGTGTATCCGGCAATCTTCAAGAATTTAATCTCGAAAAAACACAATATCTTTTCCAGAGCTGCTATATCCTCCTCATCAGCATTATTTATTTCGTTAAAGCAAACATAAATTAATT
>CAYVWW010000139.1:0-3709 GCA_964455605.1 uncultured Actinomycetota bacterium
TTTCTGATAATCAGGTCCGCGCTTGCAGAAGAAGGTATTTTAAATATTGTGCTTGTCGGGCTTGTACTTCTGGGAACTATAATAGAGGGAGCATATTTCTTCAAGGTGGTTCAGGTTATTTATTTCAGGGGAGAAAAAACTGGCGTGGTCAGGGAAAGAGCTCCTATTTTAGCGTTAATCCCTGTATTTATTCTTGTGATACTGGTTGCCGGTATAGGCATGTATAACCAGTTTCTGAATGATATTTTAAGTCCGGCCGCTATGGACCTTTTGGATAAAGTAGAATACATCAGGAGTGTTTTAGGATGAGTTTACAACTTTTACTTATAATTGCATTTGGCTCGGCTCTGGTAACCTATATCCTGGGCAAGTTTTCACAGAAACTGAGGGATGTTTTTGCGGTTATCGCATCCTGGGCCCTGGTAGTAATGGTTGCTATTTTTTATAGTAAGCAGGTAGAAAATACTGCATATCTAAAATTTTTAGACCTGGACCTGCTATTAAGGATGGATACCCTTTCATGGTTTTTTGCTATTACAATAACTGTTATAGGGGCACTTTCTATCGTTTTTTCTTTGAGCTATATTAAAACGAAAGAAAGAACGGATTTCTTTTATATGATGATGCTTCTGGTTAATGCAAGCATGCTCGGTATAGTGTTGAGCGGTGACCTGGCTTCCTTCTATATTTTCTGGGAGATAATGTCCTGGAGCGCTTTCCTTCTTATTAGTTATAATCGCGGTCCTGCGCTGGCTGCGGGTATGAAATATATTGTTATGTCGATACTAGGTTCCGTAGCTATGTTGGTCGGTATTCTTTCTCTTTATGGCCGCTTCGGCACCCTTGTTATTTCAGAACTTACACTTGATATGCCTTCTGCTTCTTCTGGTTATGTATTATTTCTTTTATTGTTGTTTTTCACTTCATTTGGCGTAAAGAATGCTGTTTTGCCATTTCATACCTGGCTTCCTGAC
Source organism: uncultured Actinomycetota bacterium (assembly GCA_964455605.1). Lineage (GTDB taxonomy): Bacteria > Actinomycetota > Humimicrobiia > Humimicrobiales > Humimicrobiaceae > JAQVEM01. Next base: position 975 of record CAYVWW010000139.1, read on the forward strand.
GCTCATTCTGAAGCCCCGTCTCCTTTTAGCGCCGTGCTTTCCGGAATACTGATAAAGATGGGCACATATGGGTTTTTCCTGGTTATTTATGTAGTAATCGGGTTAAAAATTTTCCTTGGTCTTGGACAGGGTCTCTTAAGTTTTCATTATATTCTTTCAATACTTGGTGCAATAACCATTATTATCCCTTCATTTATAGCTGTTCTCCAGAATGATGCAAAGCGCCTGCTTGCATGGTCAACCGTAGGGCAGGCAGGTTACATAATACTTGGGATTGCTTATGGAACAAGTTTAAGTATTGCAAGCGGACTATTTCACTTTTTAAACCACGCTGCTTTTAAGGCGCTGCTTTTTCTGGTTGTAGGAGCAATTGAATATAGGACCAGAGGGGTAAGGGATTTAAATTCACTGGGTGGATTGATTAAGAAGATGCCCGTTACTTTTATCGGGGCTCTTGTGGGTATTTTGGGACTGATAGGAGTTCCATTAACAAATGGTTTTATTTCAAAGTGGCTGATTTACAAGACATTAATTCTTGGGGGCTCACCTTTCCTCGCTTTCGCTGCATTGATAGGGTCATGGGGCACTATATTATATAGCTACAAACTGATTCATAATATATTCCTTGGCCAGCTTCCCGAGAAATATAAGGATATAAAGGAAGTGCCGTTTAGCATGAGAATACCGATGGTCGCATACAGTCTGGTTATCGTCACTTTTGGTATTATTCCGGGAGTGCCATTAAGGATTATAAATAACATAATAGCATCACTCGGTTTCGAGCCGCTGGAAGTAAATTTATGGGGTATTGCTTCCGAGACAGGCGCATTAAGTACGATAAATATTTTTGTTGCGGTAATTGTCGCCGGTGTTATTATCTGGCTGATTTACAGAGCGGGGAAGAAGGCGGTAAGAGTTAACCAGGATGATAATTATGCTGCCGGCGCATATGTACCCGTTGATAAATATAACTATACGGTTGATTTTTATAATCCGCTATATCGTATGGTTTCGCCTTTTTTAAAAGATTATATTGATATTTTTTATGTTAAGCTTACCGGATGGACCCGTAAGGTCTGTGGCAAGGTACGGCTTGTTTATACGGGTGATGTCGGGAATTATGTTATGTATATAATGATCTTTATAGCATTGTTGATATTTATTCAATTGACCTGGAGCGTTTGGAAATGAATATTGTCTGGATGGTTTTTTTACCAATTATAGCTTTTCTTATAGGAATATTTTTTCTTGGATTATCAAGAAGGATAATGGCAAGGATACAGTGGCGTTATGGTCCGCCTATTATCCAGCCCGTTATTGATATAATAAGGTCATTTAGCCAGAGAAGCGTAAGCCATGGGATTTTGTTTAATCTGGGTATAACTCTTTCAATTGCCGGTTCGGTAGTAGTTGTTTTATTTTTGCCATTTGGGAGAATCTGCCCTTTAGGTGGTTCCGGAGGTTTGCTCGTAATTTTATATTTAATGCTTCTTGCTCCTCTCGGCGTGGCGTTAAGCGGTGGCGAGGCAGCAAACCCGAATATCAGCATAGGTATCTCACGTAAATTAATTCTGGCTTTAGGATATGAAGTGCCCATGCTTTTTATACTACTTTCTTTGATGACCTATCATAAGACTATTTCCATAGTGGAAATAGTGGAGGCACAGCAGAATACGAGCTGGTCTATAGTTACTTTGCCTTTAATGCTATCCGGGATAGCCTACCTGCTTATCCTCCCCGCAATAATAGGAGTAAGGCCTTTTGAGATTGTAGGAGCCACACAGGAAATCTCATCTGGTCCTATGGCGGAATATGGCGGTCAGTTTCTGGCGCTTGCGGAAGTGGAACATGCTTTCAGTTTATTTATTGGAATTGCCCTTTTTGTAAACCTGTTTCTTGGCGGTGCAGGCGATTTATTTGCTCCAGTGGAAAATTTTTTGACTTCGTCGGGTTTAAGTTGTATGGTTTCTTTTCTTGGAGGGCTTGTTTTTTTTGTTAAAATGCTTGTGGTATTCGTAATATGCGTTTTTATAAATGCTGTTTACCCGCGGCTCAGAATTGAGCAGGCAATCGGATATTTATGGAGATGGCCAACGATATTGGCTTTTGCGGGGTTAATTATAGTTTTGATAGTCGGGAGATAAGATATGGACAGGAACCAACTGATAAAATGGATACAGTCCCCGGGGAAGATGGGGCATAAATATTCACTTCATGTGGTATATTTCTGCACGGGATGCGGGATTATCGAGATACCCCCTTCCATAACTGCGCGCTGGGATGCGGAGCGTTTTGGCGTTAAACCGGTTGCTACACCCAGGCAGGCAAATCTATTTTTAATTACAGGCTATGTTTCAATAAAAACTTTAAAGGCGATTATAAGGACATATGAGCAGATGCCTGAGCCAAAGTTTACGGTAGGATTTGGTTCATGCCCTATAAACGGTGGCATGTATTATGATTCGTATAATACTATCAAACATCTGGATAAGTATATCCCTATAGATGGCTGGATTGCCGGGTGTATGCCAAGGCCTGAAGCAGTTTTTATTGCCGTGACACATCTCTGGAAAATGATTGATAACGACATGGCGGATGGTTATAAAAAATACAGGGAAAATTATAAATATTATCGTGCGAACCAGGAAAAACTTTATGGAAAGCTTGAATGGCCACCGCAATTTCCGATAGATGATGAGGTCGGGGCCGTCCGGTAATAATTTTGAGGAGCGGTA
>CAYVWW010000140.1:0-3703 GCA_964455605.1 uncultured Actinomycetota bacterium
TTTTTAATTAAATTAAGTGATAAATTCTTTTCGTATTTTAGATACTTTATATAAAGTTCCAGACAATTAAATAAATCCATGCTTATATGTAATCACTCTCAATATCCCTCATCTTATTTTTTATAACGCTGCGTATTTTTTCTATTTCCTGCATTCTGTTAAAAACTACGGCTTTCTCATTAGCAGACGGCTTAAAGCTGTTATTCTTTGCTTCTCTCAATGCATTCTTGAGTTTATTAATCATATCAATAATCTTATATCTTATTTTATCCGACCGGTAATCAACTTTTAATTGATCCTTTGAAAGCTCTCTTAAAATGTCATCAAACTTTTCTATGGCGTTCTCTATGATAGCACCTGCTCTTGCTTCGTTAAGTCTCTTCCCCGTATTCATTCTATCCATGATTTTTTTTAAATCTTTCCCCAGGATATTATCATACTGGTATAATGACAATCCAAGTGGACTCTTAGGCCTTTCTATTTTCTTTTTTCTAAATAATCCCATATATCTCCCTGATAAAATTATAAAATTTTTATATTTTTTTATAATATTATTATTCTAATATAAAATCTAAAATAATCTAACATATTTATTAAAGCTATCTTCCCTTATTAACTCTTTCATTTCAAGAAATACGATTGTATTAAGCACATCCTTTAGCTCCATACCAGAATACTTTACTATTTCTTCCACACTCTTTGACCTGTAGCCAATAATCTTATATATTTTTAGCTCATCTCCGGAAAGGTCGTTATCATGATTTTTCTTCTCACCGGGAATTCTACCTGTTTTTTTATCCGGACTTAAAATTTTGTCCCGGTATTGAGAAAACTCTTCCAGTATATCATCAATACAGTCTACAAGTTTCGCGCCCTGCTTTATTAACCTGTGGCAACCACGATTTTCATCTTTAAAAATATTGCCTGGAACTGCAAAAACCTCCCTGTTTTGCTTTAACGCAATCTCACCTGTTATAAGAGCGCCACTTTTTTCTCCCGCTTCTATAACCACTACACCACTGCAAAGGCCGCTTATGATTCTATTCCTAACCGGAAAGTTAGATTTAAGAGGTGGTGTTCCGGGTAAAAATTCAGTTACTATAGACCCGTTATCGGTAATCTCCCTGAATAAAGATTTATTTTCTGGAGGATATACCACATCAATACCACAGCCAAGCACACCAATGCTTCCACCTTTTCCTTCCAATGCAGCCTTATGGGAAAAACTGTCAATTCCAGAAGCAAGCCCGCTTACTATAGTTATGCCCATTTCAGACAGGCTTTTGCTAATATAACTGGCTACCTCTTTGCCATATAAAGTACATTTTCTGCTACCCACGATAGCTACTGCAAAGTCTATCCTTTTTATCATGTCACCTTTAAAGAATAGCATGGGGGGAGGAATATATATTTGCTCCAGAAGTTCCGGGTAGAAATCATTGCCTATTTCCAGCAAACCCACTTTGTTCTTTCCGACAAAATCAGTTATCCCCCCGCAAGATATATCCCTATATCCATTGTTAACATTCCTTTTACTGCCATTATCCTTTTCGTTACCTGCATATTTAAATTTTAAACTCCTGTATTTTAAGAAATAATTTACAGTTTCATAAATGTTACTATTTTTTCTCCTGTATACATCGATAAATCTTGATGCCTTAACGCCATCCTCGTATAGTATATACAATATTTTTTCTGCAACCGTATCGATTTTCATAAGCTGTTTATGAAACTGCTGAGATGATGATTAAAATTAACCCTGTAATTAACGGCTTCAATCACATGGTGCTCCTTTATGCAATAGCTACTTTCAAGGTCAGCTATAGTCCTTGATACCTTCAAAACACTCATTATACCTCTTGCCGTAAGGTCGTATCTTTTCGAAATTTTATATATAAGTTCTCTTATATTTTCATCTTTTTCGAGCCACTCATTGACAATACCTGTCCCTACCTCCGAGTTATAGCTGATACCTTTTTTCCCGTAACGCTTATCCTGAATTTCCATACACCTTTTAACACGTTTTTTTATTTCGTCCGAGCTTTCACCCTTCTTCACATCAACGAAACTACTTTCAGTCAGTCGGCCTATGGAAATTCTCATATCTATTCTATCCATAATCGGGCCAGACATCCTTTTCCAGAATCTCTTAATTTCACTCAAGCTACAAACGCATTTCTTATTGTCATTACCGAAATAACCGCAATAGCATGGGTTCGTTGCCACTACCAGCATAAAATTACACGGGAAGCTGTAAGAAAAATTGTTCCTTGTAATTGTTACCCTTTTGTCTTCCAGCGGTTGCCTCAAGTCTTCTATTTGAACCCCGGGAAACTGTGAGAACTCATCCAGGAACAGCACACCCTTATGGGCAAGGCTTATCTCACCCGGCTTTGGATTAACCCCGCCACCTATAAGTCCTATTCTGCTTATAGTGTGGTGTGGACTTCTAAATGGCCGCTTTTTTATGAGACCGCTAACATCCTTTTTGTATATACTGTAAATTCTTGTAACATCTATGCATTCCTGAACGCTTAAATTCGGCATTATGGTAATAGTCCTCCTCGCAAGCATTGTTTTACCACAGCCGGGCGGACCTATAAGCATAATATTATGCCTACCGGCAACTGCAATTTCTAAAGCTCTCTTCGCTTTAAGCTGACCTTTTACATCGCTAAAATCAAAGCCATAGTTAATAATTTTTTTATCATCTTTTTTATCTTTATATACAAAATTATCCAGTTTATCATAACCGGAAAGCGCTTCTGCAGCCTCCATAAGATTCCTGCATGCGATTATTTTCAAACCTGAAATAAAAGAAACCTGACTTGCTATACCGTAAGGAACAAAAAAATATTTCTTACCTATCCTTTTTGCTTCCTCTGCCATAGAAATCAAACCACTTACCGGATTGATACTACCATCGAGTGAAAGTTCTCCAACAAAACATGATTCCAGGGATAACTCCGATTTTACCTGCCCAATAGCTGAAAGAATTGAAAGTGCTATAGGCAGGTCATAAAAAGAGCCGTCCTTTTTAATATCTGCTGGAGAGAGATTTATAATTATTTTCTTTACAGGAAATTCAAACCCACTGTTAATAACCGCAGATCTTACCCTCTGCCTCGATTCATTTACCGCCTTTCCGGGAAGACCGACTATTATGAATTCAGGAAGTCCCCTGGTGATGTGAACCTCTACGGAAACTTTTACCGCATCCACGCCAGTTAGTGTAAAGCTGTCCAGTTTAAATAACATATTTTGATTATATATACAAATGCATATATAATCAATTACATATTAAAATAATTTTTTATAAGATGAAAAATTTAAGAAAAAGTCGTTCATTAAAATAAATTGCGTGGAATTAAAAATCAGTTAAATTTAAAACTTTTTTTCGTAAAAAGCTTAACACATGCATCTACCGCGTTTGCGTCAAACAACTTCCCTGCGTTCTTCTTGATTTCATCAAGAGCAACTTTTATGCCAAGGGCGGGACGGTAAGGCCTATCAGAAGACATCGCCTCTACCACATCTGCCACAGTTATTATTTTCGACTCAAGCATTATATCGTCACCCTTCAGCCCCTGTGGATATCCGGAACCATCCAGCTTCTCGTGATGCTGCAGTATTATCTTCGCGATAGGCATCTGGAATTCTATATTCTTAATCAGATCATAACCCGTGCGGGCGTGTGTCTTTA
>CAYVWW010000141.1:0-3685 GCA_964455605.1 uncultured Actinomycetota bacterium
AATTACTGGAAGATGTGCAATAACAGTAACCCTTAATGCGGTGCCAAGATTAAATGGACTTGCTGTCAAATAGCCAAGGTCCTTATCAAAAGCAAAGTTAAATTCTTTCTCACAATATCTTTCAATCCTGGCAACTTCATCATAGGCCTTGTATATGCTCAGCCCGGGGTATGCACTCTGTATATTTATATGGTCTTCACCATTAACTACTATAGCTGTCACCGCACCTGTCTGCAGACCATCCCTGGCAAATAACCCTCTGCCCTGCATTTTCCCCGAAATTTCGGTATCTATCATATAATCCCTGAAAAGCAAATCCCGCTGCAATTTTTTTAAATCTTTAATTCTGCAAAATTTAAAATCTTTAAAATCTTTAGCGTTTTCTATATGCTTCTTAACTTCCTCAAGAAGGGACTTCTTTTCCTCGTTACTACTTGTACTTGCAAATTTTTTATCTGTAAAATTTCTTGCCAGGCTTACCCTGGTTCTTAGAATAATCTTATTTTTATCAGCCAAACCATCCCCACCAGAATTGTTATCATGGATATTGAATTTTTTACTCACTGCGCCCATTTATATTATTCTCCAGTCTCTTTATCTTGTCCCTTATTCTTGCTGCTTCTTCGAAGTTCTCTATTAGTATTTCATTCTGGAGTTTATGCCTGAGTTTCCTTATGCTTACTTCAGCCCTGATTTTCTTGCTGGTATTTAAAGGAGCTTTGCTCTTATTTTCCAGAGTCCCCTGAATATTTTTTATCAGTGGAAGAAGAGCGCTTCCTAATTCTCTATAGCAATTACCACAACCTACCAGACCAGTTTTTTTAATGGTCTCTAAATCAATCCCGCAATAAGGACACTTACGGTTTCTTCTATAGCTTAAATTACCCCAGATCTTTTTAACCCTTCTGGAAGCAGGGTTGCTGCCTTCGCCAAAAAATTCATAAAGAATATTAGCAAAGTCATTATGGAAATCTTCGTCACTGATAAAAGAATATTTCTTCGCACATTCTTCACAAATATTTATTCTTTTAACAGTGCTATCCTGAATTCTTATTAAGTAAATTGTAGCTTCATTAGTACTGCATAAGTCACATTTCATATACGGAACCTGCCATTATAAAAAATAATTTAGTATTTTATAAAGAAAATTATACCACCTTATCTATAAGAATTAACCCATATAACATAATATATATTTATATGTTTCTATTCTTATTCTGGTCTTAAAAGAGGGAAAAGAATTACATCTCTTATGGAACTGCTGCCTGTAAGTATCATTACCAACCTGTCAATCCCGATTCCTTCCCCGCCCGTTGGGGGCATTCCATACTCCATAGCTTTAAGAAAATCTATATCAATCTTTCCAGTAATTCTTTCTTCTTCAAATTTGCTCTTAACCTGACCTGCAAATCTATTAAGCTGCTCTGCAGGGTCGATTAATTCCGAAAAAGCATTCGCAATTTCTTCTCCTCCGATAAAAAGCTCGAATCTCTCAGTCAGGTTCTCATTGTCAGGATGCCTTTTTGCAAGAGGTGAAATTTCTATCGGGTAATCTTTTATAAAAGTCGGCTGTATTAGCTTTGGCTCGACCAGATTCTCGAATATTTCATTTATTATTTTGCCTTTTCCAGCTTCTTTATCAACCTCAACACCATAATCACCGGCAATTGATAACAGCTCTTTTGCAGATTTATCAAAGCTAACATCAACTTTACCAATCTCGCGGATAGCTTCCAGCATCGTGAATTTTTGCCACTCCCCGCCAAGATTAATTTCATTTCCCCTGTAATTCGCAGTTAACTTTCCGGTAGATTCACTTGCAACAAATTTTATCATTTTTTCAGTCAAATCCATCATATCATTATAGTCGGCATATGCCTGATAAAATTCCAGCATGGTGAATTCGGGATTATGCTTATATGATATTCCTTCGTTCCTGAAATTCCTGTTTATCTCAAAAACTCGTTCAAATCCGCTTATGATTAGCCTTTTAAGATACAATTCAGGGGCAATTCTTAAATAAAGGTCGATTCCAAGTGTGTTATGATGGGTAACAAAAGGCCTTGCCGTGGCCCCTCCGGGAATGGGCTGCAACATTGGTGTCTCAACTTCGCGGAAACCATTACTATTTAAAAATGTTCTTATCGAATCTATTACTTTAATTCTCGTTAAAAATGTTCCCCTCACATCGGGATTCATAATAAAATCAAGATACCTCTGACGGTATCTTAATTCCTTATCCTTAAGCCCATGCCATTTCTCTGGTAGTATTCTTATAGCCTTACTCAGCAGTTCGAAACCGGATACATTTATGGAAAGCTCTCCTGCATGCGTTACGAAAACATTCCCTTCTATCCCTATCCAATCACCAATATCAAGATTCAAAAATTCTTCGTAATTATCTTCCCCTATTCCTCTCTGGCTGATATAAAGCTGTATCCCGTCAGTAAAATCCTTGATATCGGAAAAAGTGGCTTTACCGTGTCTCCTCATGCCCATTAGCCGCCCTGCTATTTTAAAAGTAAGCGTATCCTTTTCACCTGCTTTAAGACCCTGGAACTTAACTCTTATATCCGATATTTCTGCGTTCTTCTCAAACCTGCTTTTATATATGCTTTTGCCACTTTTTTTTAAAGCTTTAACCTTGTCAAGCTTCTTCTCAAGTGCTTCAGCCAGGGGTTTCTCTGCATCCAGCAGATACTCGCTTTCTGAAGCAATTAATTCGGTGTTTTTAGCGCTGTTATCCTTTAAAGAACTATCTTTTATATTTTTATCATCATTTTTATTCATTATTTAAAAAGTTCTTACTTTATCTTTAATATCTTGAGCCTTTTAGTTTCCTCGGGGGTTTTGACAACAACTTCATCGCCTTCTTTTTTATCCAGGAGAGCCATTCCCATTGGTGACTCATCCGAAATTTTATTTTTATCGGGATCAGATTCTATAGAACTCACTACTTTAAATTCCTTATCTCTCCTTTTTCCCATATCTCTAACTAAAACGATAGAGCCAAGCTCTACCAGCCCTTTACTGCTTTTATTTTCGATAATCACGTAGTCGCTTAAAATTTCATTTATCTGCTCTATCCTGCCTTCTATAAAAGCCTGCTCATTTTTGGCATAATCATACTCGGAGTTCTCAGTCAAATCCCCACCCGAATTTTTTGCTTCCTTTAGTCTCTCCGCTATTTCTTTACGTTTATTGTTTACAAGGTCCTCTCTTTCCCTGACAAGTTCCTCGTAACCTTCTTTTGTGAGACGGTACTCTTTCATGGATATCTTCCCCCAATTTTCCTATATTCTTTACTTCTTTAATATTTATTTTTAGTATTAAATTCGATAATAAGTTAATTATTTAATTGAGGTATTATATTGTATGATATATAAGATGTCAAAAATAAATATTTTATTAACCAAATCTTCCAGTTATATAATCTTCTGTTCTTTTATCTCCGGGATTCGTAAATATCTTGTTGGTATCGCCATATTCAATTAATAATGCCGGCTCCCCAATCTTTTCAGTAAGAAAAAACGCCGCCTTCTGCGAAACTCTTGCTGCCTGCTGCATATTATGGGTAACTATTATTATGGTGTAATTTTCCTTAAGCTCGTCTATTAAATCCTCTATTTTTTGTGTTGAGATTGGGTCTAGCGCAGATGCGGGTTCGTCCATAAGTATTATCTCA
>CAYVWW010000142.1:0-3679 GCA_964455605.1 uncultured Actinomycetota bacterium
CATTCATTACCCTGTTATTTATATATATACCTGCAGAGCTTCCACCTATAGCATCGACACGGGGCATGTGGGCCGCAGCATGATGCAACATGGACATTATCTCATGATAATGATATTCCGGATTTTTTTGGCTGCCAGGGTTCCATATTACTTCTTCGCTAAAGACCGCCCTGCCATCTATGACCGCACTTACTTTTCTATCACTCGCCCCCAGGTCAAATCCAATCCTGCATCCGTCAAGGTGCCCTCCCAGCTCGATTGATTTATCGCTTGTCGTAGGCATCCTGCTAATATCTGTGCTGACAACCTCAAAAGGCCTTTCGTATATGCTGGACATGAACCCGGCGTCAAAGGAGTGCTTCCCCTTTTCTGAATATATATTTTTTATATGCTCGTAAATATCTCTTGAGCCAGCAATAATTACTTTATACCCTCCATAAATCCATAGAAGCGTCTTTACAAGCAATTCGATATAAGGACAATTATATGAAGAAAACTCAGATTCACCGTCAAAAACCCTGGCTTCATATACCAGGACAGCATCATTTTCCTTCTCAATGCCAATCAATAAAGGAATACTCTGGCCCGTGCTTTTAAGATTTTCATTAAATGCCTTTAAAAATAAAGCTGGGGGCTGAAAATTATTATCAAGCGCTGGCTCTATTTCTGGCTTTACCGGCTTTAGTAATTTCTTACTCATATTATTTAACCATCTTTCCATAAAAAATTTTTAAAAATCCTTTCAATATTGCTTTTAAATTTTCAAGCTTACAGGTAAAGTCCCTTTAGCTTTGTATTTACCAATTACTATCTCTGCTGCAACCTTTAAATTAGATGGGCTGCAATCATATATCGTTAAAAATGTATCCATTCCACTTAAAGACTGTAGATTAAAGGGGCTGTCAGATATAACTATTAAAGAAAAACCACTATCCTGAAGCTCTTTGACTACCTTTATTTTATGTGGGTCATCTAAAGAACCATAAATACAGACTATTGCCAGGTCCACGTGTTCCGGCAAAGAAAACTGCCCGTCTTTGCCTGATATAACGATATGTTCGACATCTATGCCTTTATCCTTTAAAAGATTAACCATTAAATAATTATTATCCATTTCGTCTTCAGCAGTTGATAACCTCTCTAACGGAAAATCTATAACAGCAACCTTCTTATACTTATTTTTTATAGGAATCAAATTATCTCTATCCCTGATGAGAGTTACACCAGCCTTTGAGATATCGTATGCAATTTTTTCTCCCTTTTCCCTGTTAACATTCCTCCAATCAGCTACAGGAATGCTTTCAAATCCGATTCTTTTTTCCTTTAGTTCCAGTATCCTTAAGACAGATTCCTCTATACGCTCCATATCAATTCTGCCTTTTCTTACAGCCCTAATTGTTTCTTCTATAGCTGCTTTTTGCATATCCTGGCTATTCGTTATCAGAACTATGTCTGCGCCTGCTTCAATAGCCATAACCGATCCCTCTATGGTCCCGAAATTATCGGAAATTGCCTTCATTTCCATACCGTCAGTTATTATTAATCCCTTGAATCCCAGCTCTTTCCTAAGCAGGCCCGTTAAGATACTACCGGATATCGTCGCAGGTATTCCTTTTCCAGATTCCAGAGCAGGTACGAATATATGGGCGGTCATAATACTGTCCACCCCTGCCTTTACTGCTTCTCTGAACGGATAAATCTCTACTTTTTCCAGTTGTTTCCTGCTGCTTTCGATAACCGGAAGTTCAAGGTGCGAATCGGCAGTCGTATCTCCGTGCCCTGGAAAATGTTTGGCGCAGGCAATAATTTCTTCTTTTTGCATTCCCTTAATAAAGGCTATTCCCATCTCTGCAACCAGCCTGGCATCCCCGCCGTAAGACCTTGCTCCTATAACAGCATTAAGCGGATTATTATTTACATCCATAACTGGCGCAAAGTCCATATTAATTCCCAGCGCTTTTAGTTGTAATGCGATTCCCCTTCCGGCCATCTCTGCAAAATCTGGCCTCCTTGTTGCACCTATCACCATACCACCGGGGAAGTGTACCCCATCTGGCAACCGGTTAACCCTGCCCCCCTCCTGGTCCGTAGATATAAAAAGCGGCAAATTGGGTTTTCTATTTATAGAAAGTTTCTGTAATTCATTTGATAGACTTGCTATTTCACCAGCTGACCCTAAATTACGCCTGAAATATATGACTCCTCCTACATAATAATTTTCTATCATCTCCTTTATGCCGGAAGTCATTCCAGTCCCGCTGAATCCAACCTGGAACATCTGGCCGACTTTTTCTTCAAGAGTCATACCACATAGCAGGCTTTTCAATTTTTCTATACGAGATTTAACCAATCTAATAAACCTCTTTCAAATAATTAATTTGTCTTTAAAACCAGTAGTTATTCACGCTTGCTTTCAGTATTGCAGGGCGAATCAACCTTTTAATGCCCCTGCAGACAAACCTTTTATAAACTGGCGCGATAGGATCAAATAAAAAATAATTACGGGCAGTGAAGCCATAGCGAGTACCGAGAAGACCAATCCGAAATTCGTTTCATACTGGCCGAACAATAATGCCGTTGCTATAGGAATGGTTCTTGCATTATCTGACCTTATCAATAGTAATGGGAACCAGAAATCATTCCATATCGGTATGAAATTAATAATAACAACAGCAGCCAGAGCCGGGCGGATCAGGGGAAGTATAATCTTTAAAAATATCTTCGGCTCGCTACAACCATCTATTCTTGCAGAATTACTAAGTTCTTCCGGAATCAACCTTATGAAATCAGTGAGCACAAATACCCCAAAAGGTATGCCCATTGCCGTATAAACTATTATTAATGCTGTAAGAGTATCAAATATCTTTAGAGCGAGCATAATCCTGATTATTCCTATGGTCCCCAGCTTTATCGGGACTACCAGGCCAATAATGAAATAAAAGTAAAGGAACCTGCTTCCAAAAAATTTATACTTCGCAAGCGCGTAAGAAATCAGGGAAGAAAAAACTACTATTAATAGAAGCGACGTAAGCGTAACCAGAATACTATTCTTGAAATAAGTCAGATAATTGGATATCTTAAAAAGCTGCGCGTAATTATCAAGGTTAAAAGATTGAGGTAAACTGAAAGGACTTGTGAATATCTCCTTATTTTCTTTTAACGACGTAGTAATCATAAGGTAAATCGGATAAAATATGGTTAACGCATATATCGCTAAGACTACGTATAAAAGTGTTTTTGTTGTTCCTTTTTTAAGATTTATCATTTATACCTTCCCTGCTAACTCTCTCTATATCATATTCATTACCAGCCATTATCTGTCTCCTTGTTCCTTTGCTCCTATACTCTGCATTCTGAACAACATCATTAAAATCAGAACCCCTGTAGTTACTACAATTACTATCATAGTAGCTACGGTGGCTCCCATACCCATACCCCAGCCGCCTCTACCGGTCGGGAAAAACGCCGCCCTGTAAAAAAGAGAGCCAAACAGGTCGGTACCATACTGAGGATTCGCATAGGGACTTGTCATAGCATAGACAATATCAAATTGCGTAAAATCGCCTATAAAAATCAGTATGGTTACTATCCCGATAATAGGTAGAATCGAAGGGAAAATTATATATCGAATTTCGGCTAATGGCCCGGCGCCATCAATCCTGGCAGCTTCCAGAACTTC
>CAYVWW010000143.1:0-3595 GCA_964455605.1 uncultured Actinomycetota bacterium
TATGCCAGTTTCTCATTATCTCCTGATGAAGAAAGAATGGTTATATATAAAAACATTTATGTCGCCAGCCTTAAAAATACATGTTCATCAGAAGCAAGACATAAACTATGGATCTTAAACCTCGAAGACGGCAGCGTTGATTATTTTGATAATCAGAATGGATATGTAACCGATGTTTCCTGGAATCCTGACGGTAGCCAGAAATTTGCTCTCTCTATCAACAGCCATAGCGGATGTTATCCTGACTATATTACTGCGAGAATCGATATAATTGATAAGAATGGCGATTCGTTCGAAACGATTCTAACGGCACAAAAAAGCAAGACAACAAGTATCGGCTGGTCACCTGATGGAAAAACAATCGCCTTTGACATCTACAGTAAAGATTTCGTAGGCCACCTTAAGCTAATTAACGTGGAAGACAAAAAAGTTGAAGAATTAACCAGCACTTCGGAAATAACAAACAATGGTTTAATAGAGGAAAAGACAAGCAGCGAATATCCTATAATAATAATTTACAGAGGGTGGCTGGAAGAATAAATCTTACTTTATCCGTTTTGCCAGTGATTCCGTAAGCTTGAAAACCTTTTTTGAATCTTCTTCGTTCATAGTGCCCATTCCACAGGCAGGGGTATAAACAATACTTTTTAGTATATCTTCCCTGCTCACGCCTTCTTTTTCAAATTTCTCCAGAACCGATAAGAACTTTACGTAAAGCTCGTCTTCAGTTATCCCCTTTTTAAATTCCGCAGTCGGAACAAGGCCGAAAGAAAGAAAACTGCCTCTCTTCAGGAAACTATTAATTTCCTCCGGATAAAGCGCCAGTTTTTCCCCGAAACTATAAGAATCAAAGCTTAAAATATCAATTCCCAGCTCAAGAACAATCCTCCAGTTCGTATTACCACAACAATGAAGGCCTATAATAAGGCCGTTCTCGCGTTCCCTTATAAAATCGATAAAGCTACTTATAAGAAAAGATACCCTCTCGTCACTAAGCGCCAGATATGCAGAGCCAAGTCCCCAGAGCGAAGGTTCATCAAAAAAAAGTATCGGTATCTTGCCTGTTTTCTTGATTTCCTGTACCTGCCACAGGCCCTTCATAGCAAGCCCCAGGGTTATGGCTTCGGTAAATTCCTCATCAAAAATCATTGACTGTTTATCTTTTTTCGTCAGTGAAATCAAATAAGTGACCGGTCCCGTTACCTGGACCTTAACGAAGGGATTGTCTTTGCCACTGCACTTTTCAAGCATTGGGTAAAAAGCCCTTAAGTACTCGGGGCTAATTTTAAAATGCTCATAACAATTATATGATATATAATCATAAAATTCAGCCATACTTTTTTCCCTATCTGCTCCTTCATCATAGAAGACCTGCTTTTTCTTATAATCTTCTATGACGCTGGGCATGCTCTCCGCAAACTGCAGGAACATATTCTCCTTCGGGTCCCTTTTCGTTAACTGCGGCACATAAGGGATATCAGGACAATATTTTAAAACGAGGTCGCACGCCTTTCCCTCATCGAGAAAAGGAAGACTGCCGATTCCGGTTATCCTCAAACTTTTATCCATGCTCCTCAATAAATCTATTGATTTCTTCTGCATAAACTCTTACCCCTTCTATAAAATATTTCACCGTAACAAATTAATGCGCAAATGCAGACGCTGCCATTTCGCCTGAATGATTATAGACTATTTGAATTATTTTTTCTAACAAATGTTTTATGCTCATACTTTCTTTTAGAGCTTGCATACATAATTTTACCGTAGAGTTCCAACCATATCTATATTACCCGTAAAAAACATTTACTTATCTATCAAATGAACTAAAATATTAAGCAGGAAATTAAAACTTAAAAAGGAGATAGATAATATGAAAAAACTGCCTATTGTCCTGATTATGATAAGTATCATGATAGCAGTTACGCTAACACCTATCTACCTGCTGGGCGCCAGTTCGGAAAA
Source organism: uncultured Actinomycetota bacterium (assembly GCA_964455605.1). Classification (GTDB taxonomy): domain Bacteria; phylum Actinomycetota; class Humimicrobiia; order Humimicrobiales; family Humimicrobiaceae; genus JAQVEM01. The sequence goes on from CAYVWW010000143.1 coordinate 1,963, forward strand.
CCTTGTTTTAAATGGGGATTTTGGCTCGGGCAATTTAGACAACTGGGTTATAGTTAATAATGTCAGTATAATAAACGATGCAGGTAATTTTGCAGCAAATGTCGACTCCAGCGCGCTGGCCTCAAGTCTAAGCCAGATTATTTCATCAGTCCCGACCAATAATTTATTATTCAATTGCCGGGTTAAACCTATAGATTTCGATGCCGGGGAAATTGCCCTGTTATTAGGACTGGTATCATCGGGAAACCCGGTTGGTGCTATAGGGGTAGGGTTTTTCCCGGGTGCTTTTATAGAAGACCAGTGGAATTTAATAAGCTCGGAAGGTTACAATTTGCCTAACGAGTGGTTTGAAGCCACGGGAGAAAAAATACCAGCTTTTGATACAGTTGTTTTATCAGCAACAACTTCTCTCGGGAACCTGGTTTATTTCGATGACTTCTCCCTGGCTCCTATATATCCTGAGGCTACACAGGAAGTATGGGTACGAACCATGCCTATGAAATGCTGGCAGGTCTGGGTAAATGAGGATGATAATTTCCAGTTTATCTTCTGGTACCCCTATAAAAATAATAACTGGGTAAGGATATATGACATGGAAGGTAATATGGTTTTCGAGGTGGACCTTCCTGTTGAGGATCCGAATCTGATTGTTGACCTTCCTAATGGTATGTATACTGTAAAAACATTCCATGACGGATTCGAGACACCTATACAGGAGTTTCTCATAGGTAAATAGAAATATATTTATTATCTAAAAAGATAAAAAGTTTTTAAAATTTTTTATGAAGCACCTTTTAACTTTTATCCTAATAATATGCGTGCTTTTTTCAGCACATATTCTTACCTCCTGCACTGTACCAGAACTGAAGAATTTCTTTGGTATCGGGGAATCACTGGATAAAACAACCGGAAGCGAAGAAGAGGATGCGGAAGGAAATGATTCAGGTACTGTCGTAGATAAACTGTCCGAAGACAGCAACTTCGGAGAAACTGAGAATAGCAGCGACATCCAGGAAAACAGTGAAAACTTAGAAAATGACATAATGTTTTATAACAGTGAAGTAAATTTCGCCTTCATTTATCCACAGGAAAACCTTGCCATATCAAGCTGCCCTGGCTGCGCGGAAGACCGTGGCAGTGATCTTTTACTAAATGTCAGTATAGAGCATGTTGATAACCTTACAGGTCCGGACAGAGAAGAAGCAATAAATGAAAAAGAAGCGCTTGAATCCGGGGAAGCTGGCTCCTACCCTGATTATTCTTTTGAGCCCTCCAGAAAATTAACCGGTTTAAGCAATGCTTATTTTAAAGACTTTTTAATCCTTTCGGGATACGGTGATTCAATGTGCGATATAACATTCGACCGTGAAGTGCGTTTTTATAACAATGACTATCTCGTAGAGATACTTCTCTCGGCAAACAAAGACAGCTTAATGGAAAACATGGAAGAGTATTTTACCGATAACCGGACGGATTGCCCCGGCAAAAAGGTGTGGGATTCATCAAAACAGGTTGAGTTTTATGAAAAACTTACAGCAGGACAGGCGCCGGCCCCTGCACAGGAATGGTACGATGCATCCGAAGATATCACATACCTGCTTCAAATAAATGACTTCAAGGGAGCAACAGCCGG
>CAYVWW010000144.1:0-3584 GCA_964455605.1 uncultured Actinomycetota bacterium
CGTTTTTCCGCTGCCAGTAACTCCTTCAACCAGTACCTTATGAAAAACATTCTTATCCAGGACATCCTCGATTGCCTTTAATGCACTTTTTTGATAGGGATTAAGGCTTATTTTCTTTTTATCTTTGCCCACTCCGTATTCATATTTAAAATCCCTTCTCTGCCTCTCTTTCCTTACACTAATTATTCCGCTTTCTATAAGGAATCTGACATTCGCATTATTGCATCCGTTATCTTTTATTAATTTCTCTCTTGCTACTTCCCCGTGGCTTAAAAGGTAATCTATTATCTTCTTTTTTGAATAGTTTTTTTTCCAGTTTATCCTGTCCCTGAACTCTTTATACTTACCCTCATTTAAAGATAAATAATCTTTAAATATTAACTTCACGCCACCGTCCGGGGAATTTCTTCTGCCTTTTTCACCAGGAGGAATAAAAAATCTAGCAGCGCTTCCAAATGGCTGGATATAATAGCGGCTTATCCATCTTATCAGTTCCAGCTTTTTTGAGTCAAAAACTGGTTTTTTATCCAATACTTCTTTTATATCTTTTATTTCTTTTCCATCAAATTCAGTTCTGTCTTTCGTTTTTACTACATATCCTGTCTCGAACCTGTTTTTAAATGGAACCCTGACAATTATGCCAGTAGAAATCTCGGATGACAGATCCGGAGGTATGCGGTAATCGAAGGGATGACTGATATTAAGAGCTTTTATATCAATGAAAACCTCTGCATATTTATTATTTATTTTCATTTGAACCAGTGCATTTACTTAAGTCCAAGAAAACTTTTAATCTCTTCGACTTTGTCTAATTTTTCCCAGGTAAAATCTCTGTCATGTCTTCCAAAATGGCCATATGCTGCGGTTTTCCTGTAAATCGGCCTCAGCAAATCAAGGTTCTTGATAATTGCAGCCGGCCTTAAATCAAATATTTCATTAACCGCATCTTCTATTTTTGTAACATCCACTTTTTCTGTTCCAAACGTTTCCACCGTAACAGAAACCGGGTGCGCTACTCCTATGGCATAAGCGACCTGTATTTCCAGCCTGTCGGCAGCGCCACTCGCTACCAGGTTCTTGGCGACATATCTTGCAGCATAGGCAGCGGACCTGTCTACTTTGGAAGGGTCCTTTCCTGAAAAACAACCGCCACCATGTCTTGCCACACCACCATAAGTATCCGCGATTATTTTCCTTCCGGTCAAACCGGTATCACCCATAGGTCCACCTATGGTAAATTCTCCCGTGGGATTAACATACAACTTGAAATCATTGTTAATATACTCTTTTGGTATAATCGGTTTAATTACAAACTCTTTCATGTCCGGTTTAATCTGGGATTCTATATCTATATTAGGAGCATGCTGGGCGGCAATTACGATTGTTTCGACCGAAACCGGCTTGTTATCCTCGTATCTGACCGTAACCTGCGACTTACCGTCAGGCCTCAGGTATGGCAATATGCCCGCCTTTCTTACTTCAGACAAACGATGCGCCAACTTATGGGCCAGTTGTATCGTAAGAGGCATATACTCTTCGGTTTCGTTACACGCATAACCGAACATCATTCCCTGGTCGCCTGCTCCCTGGGCATCGAACTCATTCTCATACCCATTCCCGACCCTGGACTCGTAGGCACTATTAACGCCCTTTGCAATATTTGAAGACTGCTTACCTATAGAAGTAATCACACCGCATGTTTCATAATCGAATCCATATTTCGCTCTGGTATAGCCAATATCTTTGATTACCCTCCTTACGATATCTGGTATCTCTACATAGGTGGACGTGGTAACCTCTCCTGCCACTATAACTATCCCGGTCTTAAGCAGAGTTTCAATGGCAGTTCTACACCCGGTATCATTTGCTATTATAGCATCGAGAACAGCGTCAGAGATCTGGTCAGCCATCTTGTCCGGATGACCTTCGGTTACTGATTCCGAAGTAAGCAAGTAACTCCTTTTCTTTGTCATTTTTCCTCCTATCGGTCCTTTTCTCCTATTAATCTTCCTAACTAATTAAATCTTTGAAATCTCGTCATATATTTCTCTTGCAATTAGACGTTTTCTGCCCTTCTTAAGTTTCCTTAAAGTCCCGTCTCTTTTTAGTATGCTAACCTCGTTGTAGTCACTTTCCATGCCTATGTCTTCTCTGGATATATCATTCGCAACAATCATATCGATTTTGCTCTCCTCAAATTTTACCCGGGCATCCTTAAAAGAGCTGCCTTCCTCTGCCGCAAACCCAACGAGATACTGGTTCTTTTTCTTTTTTTCCGCCAGTATTTTAAGGATATTCTCGTTTTCCTTAAAGCTTATTTTTGATAATATACCATCTTTTTTCCTTAACTTGAAATCGTATTTTTTAACCGGTATTATATCACTTACAGCTGCTGCCATTATTATAATGTCAGCTGATTTAAAATGCCCCAGTATAGCTTTTCTCATATCATCAGTGCTTTCTGCATAATCAAGTTTTACCCCGTATGGAGTAGGGAGATTTTTAACTGTGCTAATAAGGATAACTTCACGCGCACCCCTGAAATAAGCTTCCTCCGCCAGCGCATATCCCATCTTGCCGCTTGATTTATTAGAAATATATCTTACCCTATCGATAAATTCCCTTGTCCCTCCAGCAGTAACTATGACTCTTTTCCCTTTAAGGTCTTTACTGTAATCCATAAGCCATGCCAGCCTTTCAATTATTATTTCTTCGTTCTCAAGCCTGCCCATACCTTCTTCACCACATGCCAGCTTCCCGGTTGCCGGCCCTACGAAGAAAAATTTTCCGCTACCCTTAAGTCTTTCGATATTTTCTTTAATTAAATCATCCTGATACATGCTATCATTCATTGCGGGAGCTATAAGAACCGGGCATTTTGCAGCTATTACCGATGTCGTAAGAAAATTATCACCTACACCATATGATAATTTAGAAATTGTATTCGCTGAAGCGGGCGCTATCAAAAAGGCGTCCGAACTATGAGACAGCGATATATGAGAAATCTCCTTTTTATTTGCAAATTGCTCTACTATGGTTTCATTGCCTGAAATCGAACTGAATGTTGTGGGAGATATAAAATTAAGGGCACCCGGTGTCATTACAGGAAAAACATCAGCTCCCAGACCTGTCAATCTGCTGCATATCGAAGCTGCCTTAAAAGCAGCAATGGAGGCAGTTACTCCCAGGACTATCCTTTTTTTAGAAAAAACTGATTTATCTGAAATCAATTTTATACAGTTTCCTTTTTTTTCTCAAAAGTTATCTTCTTATTTTTTATCTCATTAAAGGAAATTTCAAGCGGGTCACGCGACTCTATATCTACCAGTGGTTTTATTACACTGATTCTTTCCATATTTTTTTGTGCTGAAAGATACTCGCCAAGTTCCCTTGCCCTCCTGGCAACTGCAATACATAATTTATACTTACTATCGATACTGTCTCTATATTCATTAATATACTGAACTTTCATTTCAGGTTAACACTCCCTTTCCCTTTTCATTCAATACTGTCTTCAAATTAGCCAGAGCTTCATTATAATCATTATTCGCAATTATACAATCATAATATTTTTCATATTTTAG
>CAYVWW010000145.1:0-3584 GCA_964455605.1 uncultured Actinomycetota bacterium
AGTTTATATATATGTTCCCGAACGAAGTTATATATCCCCCGGTAATGTAATGCAGCAATATAAACAATAACGGCAGCCAGGCCATCGAGAATAAAAATATTAGAATAAATTCAAGCTTTGCGCCGGGAAGCAGCTTAATAACATTTTTATATTTCAGAATAACTATCCAGGTTGTAAAGATTATGATAGAAAAAACGGAGGCTATGGGAATTTGCATTAAAAGCTGGTTATACCTTATAAAAAAATGATAAACCCCGAAGCCGAAAACTATGCCGATTATATTTATTACGGCGAGAACCAAACTATTTAAAACAATTTTAAAAATTTTCATATCGTCTCGAATCGATTTAAAACATATTTTTAATAATTATATTGTATTTAAAGAAAAATTCCAGTTAATACACTATTTAACACCAGAGATTAATCACAAAATTGCTACCAGCCATAAGATGCGTATTCAAGGTCAAATATTATTAAACCTGCAAGCTCCAAAAAAAATAATTTTAATTGTTCAATAATTCATCCTATTTTATTATAATCACTGTAGCCATTATCAATTCAAACTTTTATTTATGTATTTTAAACTTGTTATAGAAACACTGGGGGGGCTTGCACTTTTCATATTCGGTATTAATAGACTCAGCAGCAGTCTTCAAAAAGTTACCTCCAACAAACTAAAATCAGTAATAAATGCTATTGGAAAAAGATCCTGGTCAACAGTCCTGGTTGGCCTTTTTACTACTATGATTATCCAGAGCAGCAGCGCCACATCTGTAATGACGGTCGGTTTCGTAAACGCCGGTCTCATAACCCTTAAACAGGCAATAGGAATAATCATGGGCGCGAATATTGGTACCACCATTACAGCGCAGATGGTTTCATTCAATATAGACATGCTTTCTTACCCGCTAATAATAATAGGATTTCTGCTTTATTTTTTAAGCAGGAGAAGAAGATACAAAAATATTGGAATGACCATACTGGGACTGGGATTAATATTTCTGGGAATGACCGTAATGAAAAATGCGATGGCTCCATTAAGGGATAATGAAGCCTTTAAGAATTTCCTTCTGCTTTTTAGCGCCAACCCCTTTCTTGGAATAATTGCCGGGTTTGCTTTAACTTCACTGCTCCAGAGCAGCTCAGCTACAATAGGTCTTCTTATAGCCGTCGCTTCGCAGGGCCTTATACCTATTGAAGCAGCGGTACCCGTTCTTATTGGAGATAACATCGGTACATGTTCAACCGCATTAATTTCAAGTATCGGGACCACGATTACAGCTAAAAGAACTGCCTTTTCCCACCTTATGTTCAATATATTCGGTACCATAATTTTCGTAATCCTTCTATACGTAGTAAGGCTTCAGCCTTTTATTATAAAGTTAAGCGGCCAGAGCATAACTCACCAGATTGCCAACATTCACACTGTCTTTAATATAATTACCACCATTGTTCTTTTCCCGATGATAGGCCTCTTCGAAAAAATAGTTCGAAAAGTGATTCCGGGAACTGATATTACCATACATAAAAATGCCCTGTATCTGGACAGCAGGTTGATAAATACTCCTGACCTTTCACTGGAACAATCAAAGAAAGAATTAACAAGGATTGCAAAGATTGCACATGAGATGCTGAACCTTTCATTTGAAAGACTTTATAAAAAAGATACTATAATTGAAAAAAAAGTGCTTGACAGAGAGTCTGCTGTTGACAGTATCACGGAAGACATAATAAGGTACCTTACTAAAATATCACAGAAATCACTTGGCTTACGGCTCTCCAACAAACTTACAAATTTGCTTCATATTGCTTACGATGCAGAAAGAGCAGGCGACCATGCTGAAAGCATCCTGTACCTGATACTGGTAAAAGAAGAAAACAGGATGAAATTCAGCACGATTGCTCTCAGCGAACTGGAATCTGTACGCACAAAAGTTAACCAGCTTTTTGAGTCCCTTATATCAAGCATGGAAAACAGCAGTATAGAAAATCTCCATCGATGTGAAAAAATAGAATCCGATATAGACTTAATCGTAAAAGAAATAAGGACCAACCATCTAAAAAGGCTCCAGTGCAATAAATGCGAGCCACTTTCAGGAGTAGTATTTACGGATATCATCCTGCATCTTGAAAGAACTGGAGATTTGCTCTATGGTATATCCAGGAATCTTTTGGCCATTGAGGAATAAAAATTTAACCAAATCTCAATAATATGAGAAAAGTATTTTATAAACGAATTGAAGAGATTACCGAAGACGTTCTAAAAATGGCAAATCTTGCCCGTGAGGCAGTAACTGGAGCAGTAAAATCTCTAATTAATGCCGATTATGAACTTGCCCAGAAAGTTGTAGACGGGGATAATAAGATAGATGAGTATGAAATATCAATTGAAGAAAAATGCGTTACGCTCCAGGCAGAATATCAACCCCTGGCTAAAGATTTAAGATATCTCCATTCAGTCAGTAACATAATAATTCAACTTGAGCGGATAGGAGACCTCTCGGTCAATATCGCAAAAGTAACCAGGAGGCTTTCCAGAATGGATATAGAATACCTGGACGAAGACCTTAAAAAACTGCTGCAGGAGATGCTTAACCTGTCAGTATCAATACTTGATAAAGCAAGTAAAGCTTTCAAAGAATCCAATTCAAGTCTTGCTTCCAGAATGACCAGGATAGATGACGACATAGACAATATAGAAAAAGCAATCGTTAGAAAATTATACTCATTTTCACCAGGTAAAGAAGAAAATATGAAGATTATCGCCAATATATCCCTGGTCGCAAGATATCTTGAAAGGATCGGGGACCATTCGGTTAATATTGGCGAAAGAGTCCATTATTATCTTATCGGGGACTATACGATTTTTCACAGTGATACTTAGAAACAGTCCCTGTTTCTTAAATTGCAAAACTCACTTTCATACTCAATTTCTATTGTGGAATGTTCTATACCAAGAGCCCTTATAATCTTTTTTATCTTCTTTCTTATTAGAATGATTTCAGTTGAAGCAGTATTGTCTTCTACGACAACATGGGCACTCAAGACATTGTTTATGCTATCCATGGACCATACATGTATTTTATGGACACTTATAATTTTGTTTATTCCTAAAATTTTCCTCTCAATTTCTTCTATGTTTATCCCTTCAGGAACCGCCTGCAGCAAGACGGAAAATGTTTTTTTAAGGTTAATAATGACTCTATACAAAATGAAAGTTATGAACAATATAGAAAACACAGGGTCCAGTAACGGTATATACTTAAAAACCATCACTATACTCATAATTAAGACCACTGCCCAGCCCATAACGTCCTCAAAAAGATGCAGGACTATGACTTTCTCGTTTAAAGATTTTCCTTTCCTTAACTTCAATACCGCAACACCGTTCACTATAACCCCCACTGCCGCAAACAGTATCATTCCTTTTTCATTTACATCCTCCGGCCGCAACAACCTCGGCACCGCCGCATATAATATATAAACCGAACCTGCTACTAGTATCAACCCATTAATCAACGCTGCCATCAAGGAATACCTCCTGTAACCATATGAATATCTCCCATCCCTTTTCTTTTTAGAGT
>CAYVWW010000146.1:0-3536 GCA_964455605.1 uncultured Actinomycetota bacterium
ATTTTCAAGATATTCAATCTCTATTTTTTCATTAACAGCCTGTCTTTCTGATAAAATATCATGGGGAAAAAGGCTATTTCCTTTTAATATTTTACTTATAATTTCGTTATCCAGTACTATCGAAATTACGTTAAAATAAACATCAAAAGAGCTGAAATCATTTTTTGTCATATAAAAATTCGCCGATTTTCTAATCCTTAGAATCTTTGATTTGCCTACCGCTTCGAACGGATAGCCATATTGAAGGCTGGTTCTGGTTTTAACCTCCAGAAAAACCAGGTCTTTATCTTTCCTCGCTATTAAATCTATTTCACCGTATCTGTTTCTATAGTTCTTTTCCAGAATGATATAGCCATTTTTCTCCATGTACTCCCTGGCTATAAGTTCACCAACTATACCGGTAAATTTTTTATCTTTTTTTATTAACTTAAAACACCCCTGAAAGATGCCCTGTGGATAACCGTAGGTCCATATTTTTCTAAAGACATAAGATGTCGCCTTGTTCCATAACCTTTATTGCTCTCCAGCCCATATTCGGGATAGCGCCTGGAAAGTTCCACCATTATCCTGTCTCTTACGACCTTTGCAATTACAGATGCCGCTGCGATAGAAACACTTAGCTGGTCACCTTTTACTACAGGCACATATCCTTCTCCCAGGTTGCCACTAACAAAATCTGCAAGAACTATATCCGGCTTAATCTTTAAACCGTTTACCGCTTTTTTAAACACGAGTATATTTGCTTTTCCCATAGACAACCTGTCAATCTCAGCCGGTGAAATCTCGGCTACAGACCAGCATACACTGTTTTTTATTATTACATCAAAGATATGTTCCCGCCTTGCCCTGCTTAATTTCTTAGAGTCATTTATATCCTCTATCATCATTTTTTTTCTGTGAATTATTACAGCTGCAGCAATAAGTGGACCCGCAAGAGAGCCCCTGCCTGCCTCGTCCACGCCTGCAACCATCTCGTAGCCATCGAGATAAAGATTATTCTCATATCTGCAGAGATTTAAAAGTCTTTTTGTTTCACTAAAATTCATTATGATCAAAAAAACTCCACCGGGACGGCGGCCAGTAAATTATAACAAACTTACCAAAGATATCCTCTTCCGGAACCGTTCCGAAAAATCTGCTATCAAGACTGTTCTTCCTATTGTCCCCCATAACAAAAACTTCATTGTGCCCGATTTCTAAAGTCTGATTTATATAGGAAATATCCTGGCTGCCTGCTAAATATTCTTCAATTATTTTCTCGCCATTTATATATATTTCACCTTCGCTTGTCAGGGTAATCTCATCTCCCTCTACCGCGATAACCCTCTTTACCAGGTCTTTTTCCTCAATTGGAGAATGGAATGCTACGATGTCACCTCTTCCGACAGATGAAAACTTATAAGATAGCTTATTGATTAAAACTTTATCCCCTACGTTCAAACTCGGTTCCATTGAAGGAGTAGGGACAATAAAAGGTTCTATTATGAAAAATCTTATTAAAGTGGCTGATAATATTGCTGCCAGCACAACTATTACATAAATCAGAAACTCTTTAAAGACTTTATTTTTTCTTTTCGAGCTGTCTGATTTGTTTTCTAAAGACATTATTATTTACTGACTGCAAGCATTTACTATTCTATTTAAATTTAATTTTCGATTTCTTACCAATCTTATCTCTAAGGTAGTATAGCTTTGCCCTTCTTACAATTCCCTCTCCTACCTTTTCAATAGATTGTATTACCGGTGAGTTTATTAGAAAGGTTCTTTCCACTCCGACTCCGTTAAAAGAAATTTTTCTTATGGTAAAAGACTTATTTATTCCGGAGCCCTTCATCCTTAATACTATACCCTCTAAAACCTGGATCCTGTCTTTATTCTCTTCACTGATCCTTATCCTTGCCTTTATCTTGTCACCTGGTTTAAATTGGGGTATATCCGACCTTAAATACTTACTTTCAATTTTATCCAATTTGTTCAATCTTCTGCCCAGCCCATTCATTTATATATCAATAAAACCAAATAAATATAATTAATTTAATCCTCTTTGTCAAATAAATCAGGCCTGATTTTTCTGGTTACTTCTTCCGATTTATTTTTTCTCCAGTTTTTAATGCTTTTATGGTCTCCACTTATAAGAACTTCGGGAACAGCCAAACCTTTAAAGACCCTTGGCCTTGTATACTGGGGATAATCCAGGAGCCCTCCCTCGAAAGATTCCATTTCCAGCGATTCTTTCTTCCCGACCACGCCCGGTAATAATCTTAATATTCCATCTATCACTATCATCGCCGGAAGCTCACCACCTGTTAACACGAAATCACCTATAGAAACCTCGGTATCTACGAGCGTATCAACCACCCTCTGGTCTATACCCTCGTATCTTCCACAAATCATAATAATATTCTCAAGTTCAGAGAAGTATTTTAACTTACTCTGGGCAAGTTTCTCACCTGAAGCCGACAGGAGTAAAACTTTCTGTTTTTCTTTATTGTCAATCCTGTTCTTTCTTTTTATCGAATTCACAGCATTTTCTATCGGCCCTGGCATTAACACCATGCCGGGACCGCCACCATAGGGCCTGTCGTCAACCCTGCCATATTTATAACCTGAAAAATCCCTTAAATTATAAATATTAAGCTGGCATATATTCTTTTTAAAAGCCTCTTTTATGACCCCGTACTTAACAATATTTTTAAACATATCGGGGAAAATAGTTATAACATCTATTATCAGCATTTGAAGAAAAAATAAATAATTTATAAAAAATAAATATCAGATATACTCGGGTATTCTTTTTAATACAACCTTTTTATTAACTGGATCCACCATATCGATATAATCTTTAATAACCGGGATATAAAAAATCCCATTCTCAGCGCCTTTGATACCCAGCCACTCTTTTCCCAATTTTACTTCCAAAATATCATTGGATGAAGACTTTTCTACATCCGACACCGTTCCAACAAAACTCCCCTCTTCCGTATAGACCCTGCAACCTATTATATCATCTATCCAGTATTGATTTTCTTTAAGCTCGGGAGCGCTCTCAACACTTCTAAAAATATGCCTTCCCTTTAATTCTTCTGCCTGGCTCCTGTCATCTATACCCTTGAACTTAACTATAATGAAGTTCCTATTACCTTTTGACCTTATATTCCTTAAGCTCTCAATCTCCGCTTTTTCAATACAGCTTTCATCAAAAAAAAAGGATATCCCCCCTGTAATAGTATTGGGATAATCAGTAAGCAATTCTATAGCCACTTCTCCCTTTAATCCATACGCTTTACCGATTATCCCAATTAATCTTGCATCCACAATTAATCCGTTATTTACAGATTTTTCCTTTTGAACAAAAAGTAACTTATTATATAAAAATTAATCCATGATTTTTACAATAGAAGATTTACCTCTTTTAGCAGACGCAGCTCTCATTACAATCCTAAGAGCATTTGCGGTCCTTCCCTTTTTACCAATTACTTTTCCCAGATCATCCTCAGCTACTTTTAGCTTAAAAATCACTGTCTTGTCATCTTCCT
>CAYVWW010000147.1:0-3511 GCA_964455605.1 uncultured Actinomycetota bacterium
TTTTCTTTTATTCAGTATTTCGATGAAAGCTTTTGCTATTTTTGGGTCAAACTGGGTTCCACTGTATTTTTTTATCTCTGTTATTGCCCTGGATTCTGTCATTCTTTTACGGTAGGGCCTATCGCTTATCATGGCATCATATGCATTTATGATAAACGAAATTCTTGATAGCACCGGGATTTTTTCGCCCTTTATCCCTCTCGGATATCCTTTTCCGTTATACCACTCGTGGTGGGAGAGTATTGCCTCTGCTATCGGCTTTAATTTAGCAGACGATTCAGCAATACGGTATCCGATTTCAGGAATCTCTTTTACCATTTCCCATTCTTCTTTTGTCAGCCGCCCTTTTTTTGACATAATCTCATCAACAAGCGCAAGCTTTCCTATATTATGAAGACTCAGGATCAGTTTTAGCTCCTCAATTTTTACAGCAGAAAGATTTAATTTTTTCCCCAGCATAATTGCATATTCTTCTTTTTTGTCGCCAGCATCACTTCCCCGGCTACCTTTTTTCAAGCTTTCCTTGAGTGACTCTACCAGGCTTTCATGAACGGGTTTGCTGTCCGATATTTTGACTTTGTACATTTTACTTTCAGCTTCCTTTATTACATTAGTCAAACTTTCTTTTGGGGATTTTTTTGTCGAAACACCCATCGATATGCTAAGGGGCAATCCGGTTGAACTATCCTCCTTGCACATGTTCCTTATTCTCTTAACTATACTGGAAGCATCTTTTGTAGTAGTCCTGGGAAGTATGACCACGAACTCATCTCCTCCCCATCTTGATATTATATCTTCCTTCCTGAAGCTTTCCTTAAGTATATTAGATATCTTTTTTAAGAGCACATCCCCTTTTTCATGCCCATAAGCATCATTTATTACTTTCAGGCCATTTACGTCCCCCATTACCATAGTGATAGGCAGCTGCCTCTCCGTATCCAGCCTTTTTAGCTCTTCCTCGAAATATGTCCTGTTGTAAAGACCGGTAAGGATGTCATGAAAGGAAAGGTACTCCACTTTTTCTTCTGCCTTCTTCCTGTCGGTTATATCTCTCGCCATACCAAGTATTCCTATTATATTTCCATCCTTATCGCGCCATGGTGTTTTTGTTATAGCAACCCATCTATTTTCCCTATTCCTGTAAGTTTCCTTATATTCCACGTCAACAATGGGTTTTCCTGTCTTTATTATATTTTGCTCATCCCTGTATGCTATCTTTGCCATATCCCTGCCAAAAAAATCAAAATCCGTTTTTCCCACTGCATCATCAGGATTGCTCAGCCCCATTTTTCCAGCAGTTGCCCTGTTAATTTTTACGAACCTGCCATTAATATCTTTAAAATATATTGAATCAGGAATGTTATCCATAAGCGCCTCAAGAAATGACATTTCTTTTTCTTTTTCTGTTTTCATAACTTTATTCCTTCCTGGATCGCCCATTTACTATTGCCAGTCTTTTTGTTATTCCTATCATTATTATTAATCATTGCCGTCCCTATTCTTTTTCGTAAACTACCCTGCCTCTCGCAATGGTCATATCAACCTCCAGCTTATCATTTAGAATAACTATATCGGCATCCTTCCCAATCTCTATGCTGCCCTTCCTGTTATCAACCCCCAGCCGCCTTGCCGGGTTAATTGTTGCCATTTTTAATGCCTCCGATAGCGATAGCCCCAGAAGATTAACTACATTTCTTACCGCCTTATCAAGTGTCAGAACGCTACCGGCAATAGTTCCGTCCTTTAACCTTGCCTGCCCATCTGCAACTACAACCTCCTGGCCTCCAAGCTCATATAATCCTTCCGGCATACCTGCCGCTCTCATAGCATCCGTAACCAGGATTACCTTTTCTGTTCCCTTTGCACGAACCAGGATTTTCATGACAGCAGGGTGGATATGTACTCCGTCCGCAATCATTTCTATTATCAGTTCCGGAGATGTCAAAGCTGCCCCCACCACTCCGGGTTTACGGTGATTCAGCCCGCTCATCGCATTAAAAGTATGGGTAACATGGGACGCGCCAGCTCTGATGCTCTCCTGAACCTCTTCATAAGTCGCATCAGTATGGCCAATTGAAACGATTACGCCCTTTTCATGCAGTGACCTTATAAAATCAAGTGCCCCGGGCATTTCTGGCGCCATTGTTATTATCCTTATCAGATTACCGGAAATTTTCTCAAATTCTAAAAACTCCTCAATTGAAGCTTTCCTTATATCTTCTTCCTTTTGAGCTCCCTTCCTGCTTACATTTATATAAGGGCCTTCCATATGCACGCCAAGGATTTCAGCAACCGAATCCCCTTCTTCAAAAGCTTTCCTTATTCCTTTAAGGGCCTGGATAATTTTATCCCTGCCCATCGTCATTGTAGTCGAGAGGAAAGCAGTCGTTCCGAAACGGGAATGGGCGGAAGCTATCTTTTTTATCGCTTCCGCATTTCCATCCATTGCATCAAAACCCCCGCCGCCGTGCATGTGAATGTCTATAAAACCTGGTACTATATTCTTACCCGAAGCGTCAATTACATTCGCATCCTCCATCTCCATGGAATCCAGATTTTTTTTATCTTTTATATCTGTAATCTTTCCATCCTGAATGCATATGGCTACACCATCAAGTATCTTAAAAGGTGTTATTACCCTCCCATTCAGAATAACGGTCCCCTTTTTCTTATTAATCATTTCACTCCAATTCCTTTCATTTTTTTCATAAAAAATATTTAACTTCCTAAAATAATTAACTTAATATCACTTTCTGCCGTTTATAAGGGGCAGGCTTGCCGCAGCAATGGACTGGCCGACTCTCCTGCTTGACTCATCTGGAAGGTTAATTGTGATTTTACCTGCAAGCCCGACGAATTCTTTTTCCAGAACTTTCTTTGCGTTCTTCAGTATTATCTGACCTCCCTCACCCGATGTAACCCTGCCTAAAATCAGCACTGTCTCTATTTCATAAAATTGGGAATAATAAGCAATAGTGTAACCTAAATAGCATCCTATCGTTTCAAAAATCTTTTTTGCCTGCTCTTTCCCACCGGCTACCATTTCCTGTATGGTTTTCAGTTTTTCCGCAGGTGTTTGCCCGGTATCAAGTTTGATACCCGCTTTTTCAGCAAGCCTTATAGCTGCAAGCTGCGAAAGATACTGGACTCCACAACCCTTCTCGCCAGACCACTCGTCAACAGGCGCATCGTCATTCATGTCAACAGGGATAAAAGCAAGTTCATTTAACCAGCCGTTAATACTCCCCTTTTTATTTATATAACCGCCTGCCTCACTGGATCCCATAGCAATTCCCAGCACTGCATTTTTCTTTAAAGACATTGAACCTGCCAGAGCGGTTACTTCACCATCATTTATAACTTTAAGTGGTACACCCCACTTATTCTGTATATCTAAAAAAATATTTTTTATTTTTTTATCAAATACGTCTTCCGGAATCCCCCTGAATAGCGAGGCATTCATTACCCTGTTATTTATATATATACCTGCAGAGCTTCCACCTATAGCATC
>CAYVWW010000148.1:0-3453 GCA_964455605.1 uncultured Actinomycetota bacterium
TACAAAAAGAGAACAGTAATTCAGGTTTACCTGCGGTTTAACACGCAAAATATGAACTCATTATACCTGATAATAAGATTAATTAAAACTTTCGAAAAACCAGAGACCCATAATTATTTCTCCCCGGGCTTTTTTCATCTAGGTGGCATAGATGATGTTTATGAAAATAATATATTCTGGCAGAAGTATTTTAAGTATGCTTTCGGGAGTAAAATTAAAGAAACCGGTATTTAAATCCAATATTTCTGGTTTAAGTAATGGGACAATATTATATAATGTATATAATTTTTTCTTGGATATCGATTAAACCAGGAAGGCAGTTTGATATTATTTATGAAGAAAGGTAGCCGTATAAGATAATATGATTACCAGTATATTGAGAATGTGTATGGCAAGGTCGGTTATGCCATTTATTTTTAACAGGGCCTACAATGGCAAACTTGACCTGAATGTTAAGAATACGGGACTGTATTTTCATATACCATTTTGCAAGATGCTTTGCCCTTTTTGTCCTTACTATAAGGTTAAGTATGACAGGGAGCTCTTAAAGGAATTCTGCCAGGCGCTGCTTAAAGAGATAAAATTTATTTCCTCCCTTGCCGGCAGCAGAAAAGAAGTAGAAAGCATATATTTTGGTGGGGGAACTCCTGTGCTTGCCATAGATTATCTTCCCGAAATAATAGGACTTACAAAAAGCTTGTTTAATGTAAAGGGAGATATAGGAATAGAACTTCATCCCAGGGACGTAAACCCGGTCCTCCTCGAGGAGCTAAGAAAATGCGGTTTTAATATGATAAGCATAGGCGTCCAGTCTTTCCTGGATACTTCATTATCTGAGCTTGAAAGGGAAAGGATCGATAACAGGGCAAAGCTAAGGATGCTTGGGGATTATGATTTTGAAGTAATAGACGTGGACCTTATATTCGGGATACCCGGGCAGAGCGGAGAAGACCTTGTTTATGATTTCAGGACCGCTGCAGAAAATGGGGCAACACAGATTTCGACCTATCCGTTTATAGAATTTACTTATGCCGAGCTTAAGAATAGGCCACTCGGGAAAAAAGAAAAAAAGGAGATGCTTGATAAGCTTGTGGATATAAGTAAAGAGCTCGGGTTCGAAAGAAGCTCGATATGGACGTTTTCTAAAGGTGGCAAGCTTCAGTATTCTTCGGTAACGAGGGATAATTATATTGGCTTTGGACCAAGTGCTGCCACTCTTCTTGATGATATATTCAAGGTAAATACCTTTTCTGTCGGTGAGTATATAAAAAGACTGAATAAAAATAAGCTGGCTACTGCCCTTACTTTTAAATTCAACATAAGGGAGAGGGCACTTTACTGGCTTTTCTGGTCGGCATACCGGCTTTACGTAGACACGGATAGATTTTATGAGCTTTTCGGAAAAAAGCTTGAAGATATGTTTGGTCCGGAATTATATATTGGGAAAAAGCTGGGTTATCTCGAAAAATGCAAAGGGGGCTACCGGTTAACAGCTAAAGGTGCCTACACCTTTCACCTTGTCGAACAGGCATATACGCGGCAGTATATAGATAAGACCTGGAGATCATCTTTGACTGACCCCTGGCCCAAAAAGATTATGTTGTATTAATAATTGACACATTTACTTTTAATATATTAAAAGTAAATAATCCATAATTTTTCAATTAAGTTTTTTTGGAAATATTTCTATATTGAGTTAGAAGATATATTATCGTATAATAAATCGTATGAAAGTTACGGCAATAATATCGGATGAGCTAGTCTCAGAGGTAAAAAGGCATGCAAGAGGAAAGAATCTTACTGAATCATTGACTATTGCTCTGAAAGAATGGCTGGCAGCAAAAAAGATAAAGGAACTTAACACTATGGTTAAAGAAGCTCCTCTGGAGTTTAATAAAGATTTTTCTGCAGAGAAAACAAGGGACATTAATAGGAAATGAAAAATATGCCGGATAAAAGGGTAATAGCCGATACCAGTGTCTGGATTGAGTTTTTAAAAAGAAAGCAAGATATTTTTCCTTTGATGGAAAAACTTATGGAAAAGAATTATATAATAGCCGTGGAGTGTATTTTTGGGGAGCTACTTCAGGGAGTAAAAACAAAAAGGGAAGAAAATATTATTTTAGGATACTGGGAGTATTTACCAAAAGTTAATGAATATAATGTATGGATAAATGCTGGTATCTATTCCAACAAAAAAAAGTTGCCTGAAAAGGGTGTTGGCCTTATTGATAGTGTACTTCTTGTTCTTGCGATAAATAATAAACTCAAGTTATGGACACTTGATAAAAAGCTTAAAAAAATGCTACCAGCGGATGTTATTTATTATTAGTCTATTTATTTATTCAATTTATTATGATTGCTTAAAATACTTGTAAAAATTATTTTCAGAAAAAGAGCAATCTTTCTTTATTGCTAAGATTACAAAGAAATGCTTTTTATTCCTTTACCGAGCCCAGTACGAGGCCGCCCACAAGGTATCTTGAAAGGGCGACAAAAAGAATAATAACCGGAATGCTGGTCATGAGCGCTGCTGCTGAATATACTCCCCATAATGTATTGAATTCGCCCTGCAGGTTAACCAGTCCTATTGGCAGTGTTTGCATGTTTGACTGGGATACTATAACTCTTGCGATAACATATTCTGTCCATGCGGTCATCCAGGCATAAAGGGTTGCTATGGCCAGCGCCGGTTTGGAAAGCGGCAATATTATCCTTATAAAAGCGGTTAGAGGTGAGCACCCATCAATATATGCGCTCTCCTCGATATCTTTTGGTATGGTATCGAAGTAACCTTTAAGCAGCCATACGCTGAATGGAACGACAAGCGCAGCATATGGGATTGCAAGACCTATAAGCTGGTCCTTAAGGCCAAGCTTACTCAATATTACGTATGTTGGCAGCAGAAGCATAGGTGCCGGGAACATTTGCGTAACCAGTAATATTATCATACCAGGTCTGCGCCAGTAGAACCTGAATCTTGAAAATGCATAGCCTGCGGATGCTGAAAAAATCAAACCGATAATTGCAACAGAGATGGACACGATTAAACTGTTTTTTAACCAGATTGGTAATCTAGTATTAAATATTGCATGACTGTAGTTAGCAAATGTCCAGTCTTTTGGAATAATTTCCAGAGTTGTAGCAAATAGGTTATTTGCGGGTCTGAGTGATACCGAAAAGACACTGAGCAGGGGGTAGAAGGTTATTGCGCATGCTATTAAAATAGTTATGTATATAATGATTATTACAAGCGGCGAGTCATATCTTTCAAAATGTTTATTTTTCCAGCTTCTTATCTTATAGAAACTATAAGATAAGCTTATTCTGGAAATCCATTTGAGTATTATGCTGATAATTATAAGGGCAATGATGCTACCCCCGATATAAATCATGAAGTAATTTCTTGAAACCCCGGCTGCCTTAAAAATAAAATTGTTAATTGATGTATAC
>CAYVWW010000149.1:0-3432 GCA_964455605.1 uncultured Actinomycetota bacterium
TGGGCTTCTGGTAAAAGATGGGAAGCTGAAATATAAACCAGTACTCCTACGACGAAGCCGAGGGCAAGCCCCAGGATGGAGTCATTTAATCTGTTTATAAATGGGTAGGCAATAAAAGCTCCGAGGGGTGTTGTAAGAGATGCTATAAGCAGGGCATAAAGTACTGCTTTCTTTTCACTGAAGCCGCCCTTTAAGAGGACGGAAAAAGTTATTACCCCTTCTGCAAATTCGTGGACAACCAGTCCTGTTCCGGCAATGAAACCGGTTAATATGCTGACGGTGAAAGTTACCGAATAAATAACCCCGTCTATAAAAGAATGTATTCCTATTCCTTCCGCTGCGGTAATACCAAAAGCAAGTTCCTTCTGTTTGGTCTTGTATTTTATCAGCTTATTGCTAAAAAACATGAATAAGAAGCCGACCAGGGTGGCATATCCCGCATAGGAGCTTTTTGCGGTAGCCTGGGGGAATGCGAGTATCAAAGGTGTGGTAATCAGTACGCCAGCAGCAAAACACATAAAATATGTAGTCGCTTTTTCAGCCCATTTCCTGTTTTTGTAGATAACCCATATACCTATGCCATTGACTATTGCAGCGCCAACTGCGAAAAAAGCTATCCATAGAAATGTATGCGGGCTATTCATTTTTATCTCAACTCCTGTAAATAATTTTTAATGGCTATCTTAACCTTAATTAAATTATAAACCATTTGTAAACAAGGGAGAAAAATTCGGTATACAATACCATATTTTATCCTGCGATATATTGACACCGGGTTAAAATTGTTTTAATATAAATACCGACCAGTTGGTATTTTTTAAATAATAGGATTTTGGATATGGATATAAAAGAAAAAGGGAAAAGGTCCAGAAATAAATTGCTGGAGGCAGCGGAAAAGTGCTTTACAAAGTATGGTTTCGATGCTTCAGGAGTTGATAAGATTTGTAAAACTGCAGGGATGAGTAAGGGCGCTTTTTATCATCATTTTTCCAGCAAAGAGGATCTTTTTTTGGAAATGTTGAATCAGTGGCTGGGAATAATTGATAAATATATAGATTCTGCCAGGGAGGGTTCAGCAAGTATGCTGGAGATGTTTATGAATATATCAAAAGCAAAAAAAATATTTAAGGATGCAGGCAATAAACTTCCAATTTTTATTGAGTTATGGGTCAGGGCTACGAGGGATGAAAATCTCCGTAAAATTACTATTGGTTCATATGATAAATATTTGAAGTTATTTAAAGATCTCATAGAAGAGGGCATGAAGGAAAAAATAATTAAAAAAGTTAATCCAGACACTGCAGCCAGGTTGATAATTGCTATCGCAGTAGGTTTTATTATGCAGGGGATGCTGGATCCTGATAGGGCTAAATGGGATAGGGTTGCAAAAGATAGCCCCTCAATTTTGTTAAAAGGTATCTTAAGGTAATAAAAATAAAAAATTTAAATTAAAAAAAAGGATAGTGAATTTTAATGAATATATTATTAACAGGAGCTTTTGGTAACGTGGGAAGGTTTACCCTGCAGGAATTACTTAAGAAGGGCTGCAATGTAAGGGTGTTCGAATTAAAAACGCCCGCTAATGAAAAGATTTATAAAAAATTTAAATCGGACATAGAAATAATCTGGGGCGACATAACAAATAAAAATGACGTAGAAGAGGCGGTGTCCAACCAGGATGTAGTCATACACCTTGCTTTTGTGATACCTTCCTTAACTGAAGAAAAGCCGAATCTGACCTGGGATATTAATGTAGAGGGGACGCGTAATCTCTTGAATGCGATGAGGGCGCTTCCGTCCAGGCCAAAGATTGTCTTTGCTTCTTCGGTTTCAGTGTTTGGAAAAACGAATCATCTTGAGGCACCAAGAACTTTGTTGGACCCGGTTATGCCTACCGATAATTACTCTCATCATAAGGTTGCCTGCGAGCAGTTAATAAAGATTTCCGGTCTGGACTGGGTTATATTAAGGCTGGGAGCGGTATTAAGCGTGTCATTATGCGAGATAGACCCGCTGCTTTTCCGTGTTCCTCCGGATTCAAGAATTGAGTTGATCCATGCGCATGATGCCGGCATAGCCTTTGCCAATTCGGTAGCTGCGGAAAGTGTCCTGTTTAAAACACTGCTCATAGGAGGTGGAAAAAGTTGCCAGATATACCAGAGAGAATTTATAAGCAGTGTTCTTGAGTTAATTGGTATTGGAATGTTGCCTGACAAAGCATTTTCTTCAGAACCTTACTATCTTGACTGGATGGATACTTCGGAAAGCCAGAAGCTTTTAAACTATCAGCATAGGGGATTGGATGATTTTTTAAATGATATTAAGAATCACCTTGGTTTTAAGAGGAATCTTACGAGGATGTTCAGGCCTTTTATCCGTTACTGGCTTCTTAATAAATCGCCTTACTTTAATAAAACGAAATCTGCAGCGGGTAATTCAAAGATAGGGCCGAGAGGTAAAATCGCATCAGATATTTATTAAATTATTAAATTTGAAAGGAAGTTCATTATTAGTAGATTAGCAAAAAGCATTTTTTTCTCCGGCATTTACATAGTGTTAACCGGGCTATTTTTATTGGTATTTCCCTTAATAATTCTTGGTATTGTTAACCTGGATGCGTCCGGAAGCGCAATGGTGCGCCTTCTTGGGATGATGTTAATATTTTACGGATATTATTACATAAGGGCTGGGATTTCAGGTAAAAAAATGATTGAATTTTTTTGGTGGACCGTCCACACCCGTATGTCTGCTATTGTAGTTTTATCAGCTCTTATAATTATGAACCTGGCGCCACCTATCGTAATAGTTTTCGGGGTAATAGATTTGGCTGGTGCAATATGGACCCTGATAGAATTAAGGATTTCCAGGAAAAAGAATAATAAAGATAATATTGATTAAGTAAAAATTTATACCTTTTACAAGCTATCGCACTTTTATTTTTGCCACTGTTTGAATAAAACATAAAGACTGTCTTATAATAAAAAAAGAAAAAGGGTATATCCCCTGGTGTTTGAATTTTAAGTGTCGCAATTATTTTAAATTTATAATTCATGCTTTGATTTAAACATTAATCTTGAGATAGGCGCAGGTTCTATAATGAATTCAGGATTAACTGGCTACCTGAAGGAAAAGATAGAGTCAAAAAGAAGGTACTTCTATCACCGTGGGAAGTATAGAACGGTATCATGGGATTTTGATAAGGTTTACGCCTATTCAAAGAAATTTGCTTCACTACTTCGCAAGTATAATATAAAAAAAACTCATAAGGTCATAATAAAGGGCCGGAATAGCCCGGAATGGGTAGTCGCTTTCATCGGATGTCTTATGGAAGGGGTAGTGGCCGTTCCTATTGATGTAAATTCCAGCCCTGAATTTGAAAAGAGGATACTGGCTGAAGTAAAGCCGGAATTAGTTGTATATGGCGAAGGTGAA